>JASFJF010000018.1:0-20186 GCA_050122255.1 Desulfobacterales bacterium | reverse complement strand
TCATTGCAGCAATTGCCTCCTTCTTGGGTATCGGTGGCGGCTTCCTGTACGTGCCGTTTCTGACATCGGTAGCCGGATTGCCGATGTTTCTGGTGGCCGGTACCTCGGCGCTGTGTGTGCTGGTGGGCATGATTGTGTCCATTTTTTCTTACATGGTCGGCAAAGGTGTCGTTATTTCGTGGGGCCTGATTGGAGCCGAGCTGATTGGCATCTTTATCGGCTCCATGATCGGACCGCGCACCTCCAAGTATATTCCCGACAAGGTGCTGAAGATCATCTTTATCGCCCTGGCTTTTTACGTGGGGCTGCGCTACACCACCAAAGGTTTTCTGGGCTACAGCATTGTACCGCCGTTCTAAGCGTATAACGGCAAGCCTCAATATACCGGCCTGGCCCTGTGCCAGGCCGGATACCCTTTTTAAAACACCAAAATGGATGTTATCACCTGGCTGTTAAACACCATTGATCCGGTGCTCATAGCACCTTACCGCTGGTTTGCAAACCCGATGCTGGGCTGGTGGATTGGGACCTTTATACTTGCCCTGTGGGCCACTCTGATAGGCGAGCTGACGCTGGCAGTGGCCTACCGCATAAACCGCAACCATATTGCCAAAAATCTCGAGCAAACCCAATATTATCATCAGCGCTCGCTGAATGCCAAGGCAGCCGGAGATGAGTCAGCCTACAAGGGCATCAATAGACTGGCTAACGAGGCCTTCGGCAAATCATTTTTTCTGTTCATGGCAATGGGAATGGCGTCTTTGTGGCCGGCTTTTTTCGCTGCGGCCTGGCTTAACCGCCGTTTTGCGGATATCGTTTTCACGCTACCCAAGTGGGCGGGCGGGCTTGACCTCAATTTTATTGCGCCTTTTGTCATCCTTTACATCTTTGCAAGGGTTTTATTTGGTAAATTGAAACCCTATCTGCCGTTTTTGAATCAGTTCGCACGACAGCTTCCCAAGGACAATCTGCAACAAAACCGCACCAATCATTCTTAGAATATCGCAGGAAGGCTCTCACGAAGCGCTACCCGGGTTGGGTTTTTCGCCGTCAAATCTATAGCTTTGGGAGGATACGCTTCCAGTCCTCTTTAAAGCTGAGCATCGAGAGATAGACACAGCTTTTGACTTTAAGGCTGCGTGGCCACTCGTGCGAAATTAATCAGTGCATTTTGCACTTTACCCAACACCGGCTGGCAGCCATCGATCCCATGGCGCCTGGCCAGATAGCGGGGATCGTTGTAGGCATCGGCGATAACGGTCGTATGTTTTCATTGCTTTCAGATTTTAGTCTTACCTTCCCTGACACCTGAACACTGACACCTGAAATCTCTTTTTACCGATATTTGTATACTTGAAATAGGGATTAATTGTCGGAAACATCCAGAAAGGGCGGCAGCGGTATATCCAGGGCATAGGCCACTGCGCGCACCAGCTCTGCCTCTTCAAGCGTAACCCGTTCATCGTGGAGCACGCAGTGGGCACAGGCATCCAGAAGCTTTTTTTTAACGTCCGGGCGGGCCAGTGCAAACCGCTGCAGGGCGATCCGTAAAGCGCCGAACGACACATTGTCCGCCGGTTGCATTTTCCAGCGGGAATCGGTGATATTTAATCTGGCCCATCCAAATTTGAAAGCGGCCTGTGCGGCCACCTCTTGGGAGTGCCCGACATGGGCCAGCTTTGAGAGGATATTGACGGCTTCCAGGGCCAGCCCGGAGATGTTTTTATAGACAATATCTTTTTTGTGGCGCCTATAATTTGCACCCAGGCGGTGCAGCAGAATTTGTTGAAGTGCAAATTCAAAAAAGGAAAGCCGTGCATCAGCCTCCACCAGGACCTGAACAAACGTTTTAAACTTTGCATACTGGCCGGCCGACATCTGGCGCAAAACCGGCAGGGCTAAATCCAGAATGGGTAGCCGCAGCTGCAGATCCAGCGTTTTAAAACGCGCTTCAAGATCGGCCAGATGCCGCACAAGCTTTCCTGGAGCGCGCTTCTGCAGACGCTTTATCTGGATGTCTCGGATCTGCGGGTCTTCGTCCAACAAAAGCAGGCAGGTGACGGCCATGGCCCCTAAAATATCGCTGAGTTCGGCCTTGATGCCAGCGGGTATGACATTTAAGAGTTTTTGGCTGTGGTCGATATCCCGGGCGGTGATATCACCCGGGCGGTCGATGACCGTGCTAATGCCCGTGGCAAAAGCTGCCGCCGGATGCGCTTGGGGTTCCTCTGCTGCCCTCATAAAAGGCTCTGTGGGCGCCAGTGTGTCAATGTCCGGCATTTTCAGGGGCTTAAAGTGACCGCTGAAACCCGGATCGAGGCGCTGGACTCGATCCGCCAGCGGCGGATGGGTGGCAAACAGGGTGCCGACAGCCTTGGCGATAAACATGTGGCAAATTTCACCGGCCTGCGGCGATTGAATCCTGGAGCCCGGCTTAAATCCACCGATTTTCTTTAAGGCCCCGGCAATGCCGCCGGGGTTGCGGGTAAACTGGACTGCAGAGGCATCTGCGAAATACTCTCGCTGGCGGGAAACGGCGGCTTGAATAATCCGGCCGAACAGGTGGCCGACAAATCCAATGATGACCAGCCCCAGCCCGACTAAAACAATTTGAGCCCCGCTTTTACGGCTCCCGGTTCGCGAGCGCAGAATCAGGTAGCCGACATTGGCCAGTACCATTATACCGCTGAGGAGCCCGATCAATCGGATGTTCAGGCGCATGTCTCCGTTTAAGATATGGCTGAATTCATGGGCGATGACCCCTTGAATCTCATCGCGCGTAAGCAACGCCAGGCAGTTGGGAGTAATCGCAACAACGGCATCATTGGGAGAGTAGCCGGCGGCAAAGGCATTGATACCTTTCTCGCGGTCCAGCAGGTAGACCTGCGGCACCGGTGTGCCCGAAGCCAGGGCCATTTCTTCGACAACATTGAGCAATCTGCGCTCCTCGACATCTGTCGTGGCGGTATGGATAAGTCGTCCTCCCAGGTTTTCGGCCACCGCTCTTCCACCTTTGGCCAGCGCAACAATTTTGGTCACACTGCCGATAAAAATAACCAGCAGAGTGATGCCGATCACCCAGAATCCCAGCTCGGGCTGAATCAAATCAAACTGTTGCGGGGCAAAACCCGGCTGTCGGGTGCGGTGAAAAAATACGATGGCTAATGCAACCGCATAGACGGCCAGGGTAACCGCGATGACTGCCAGGATGAATAAACCCAGCAGCCGGCTGGTTTTTATCCTGGCCAGATCCTGTTGTTTGAAAAAGTCCATAAGATGTTAAACAAATTTCTTAAAAACTAAAAGGATACCTTGGGTGCCTGCCGTTCTTCGGGTGTTTCGGTGGACTCCAGCAATTGAGCCGGGGCAAAATTAAACATACCGGCGATGATGCTGTTGGGAAATTTTTCGCGGCTGATGTTATATGCCATGACAGCGTCATTAAAGGCCTGACGTGCGAAGGCGACACGATTTTCAGTAGACGTCAGTTCCTCCTGCAGCTGCAGCATGTTTTCGTTGGCTTTTAAATCCGGATAATTTTCTACCAGGGCAAAAAGACGGCCTAGCGTTCCGGCCAATAACCCTTCGGCGCTGGCCAGATCTTTCATGGCTGCCGGATCACCGGGATTTCCGGAAGCTTTTTGACTGGCTGTCAAGGCGCTGTTACGGGCATTGATGACGGCCTCCAGGGTCTCGCGCTCGTGCTTCATATAGCCTTTGGCCGTTTCAACCAGATTGGGGATCAGGTCATATCGGCGTTTAAGCTGGACATCGATTTGCGAAAACGAATTTTTATAACGGTTTCGAAGTGTCACCAGACTGTTGTATATGGCCACCACGATAATGATGGCCACAAGAATGATTCCAGCGATAATAATGACTGCAGTCATTTTTATCCTCCTCGTTTGGGTGGGACATCGACCATACAAAAGACAGCTTTTTTATTTTTGGATGCTAATAAACTTCACACCGAACCCGTTCGGGTTTGACCAGATCACCTGGCCTTTTATTTTGGCAGTTTTACCTTCTTTTAAGGGCACAACCAGTGTAATGACACGGCCTTCGTCCAAACGGTGGCGGGTTTCGATAAATACACCGCAAGGGCTGATGTTTTTGGCAAGCCCCTTGAGGATTTTGTTTCGGGCGCTAAACAAAAGGTCATGAACGTAGCGCCTGCGGGTATGTTTGCGTTGGTCTTCTACGATTTTTAAGCTGCTCTCGCACGATTTTTGTCTATCATAGTCGATACTGTACTGAACACCGTAGCCATATTTAAAATGGGAAGTCGGCAATTTCTTGCGCCACATGATTTTTGCGCGCAGACATTCATAGGTATCCTGGGAATCGCTGTATGGTGAATATTCGATCCCGATGAAAACCTCTTCGCCCAGTTGCAGCCAGTTGTCTGTCTCAAAATACAGTCCGTGCTTGCTGTAATTGAGCATTCTGGCCTGATACATGATACCAGCCTTTAAATTTTCAATCATTACCGGCGCCCTGTATCTGATGCGGGCATTGTTTCTATTTTCAGGGTTTTCATCCATTAATTTAAGAAAACTCCCCTCAATTAATCAAGCTTCAAATGCAAAGACCCACTGTTCGGGGGATAGCAAGGTTGTCATCACTTCAGCCTGACAGTATTTTTCCAGCATTCGGGCAACCTGATCCCGTCATCTAAATTTCTGGCAATCACAATCCCGCGCCGAAAAATGGGATGGTTTTCAAAAATTTTTGGATGGATCCGGATTTCAATCATGATCGTGTGGCCTTGTGCGTTCAGTTACTGTCGACTCTCATCATTTGTTCTGACTGATGCCAATGCCTCTTACTTTTGCGTGTTTCTCATGCCAATCCATCTCTTCTTTCGGCGGTGATACCATTTTAACGCCGCCAACATCCACGCCGAAAACCAGCTGGAAGTTAGATGTTTTCTAACATGAGTGCTTTTCGGTCGGCAAGAAAAAATATTGCAATTGCGGTGCGGGTTCCAACGGTTTTGATTTTAGCATAGACTGTGGCTTTCAATATCAAGAAAAATTCATTCGTGCGGATGATCCTCAAAGGACTTTTCTAAAAGCGCATCTAATGCCGGATAGTCGATTTTTGCATTGTGGCGTCGATCGACCGGAATCCGCTCTAGAATTTCGATACGATCAATTGCTGCCCAGGATAGTGTCGCTTTCAGGGCGGTCATATCCCGGGCGCTTTCAGGGTCTTCCAGTTCAACAGCGAGGGTCCGGTGGTTTCGATAGGACACACAGGCCGACCGGCGAATGTTGGGATATTGGCTGGCTGCAGTTTCAACCGTAAAGGGATAGAGAATACCGCAGGAATTTTCGATGCGGGCGATGCAGCGTCCGAGCAACCAGAGCCGACCTTTTGTGTCCAAATAGCCGGCATCACCGGTGCGATGCCAGATCGCTTCGGATACGCTAAATTTAATCTCTGAATTGCCATGGCCCTTCCAGTAACCCGGCAGTACGTGATCGCCGCTCACGACGATTTCCCCGGCTTGTCCGGGCGGTAGACATAGCGATTCAAATTGAGACCGGCTGAGCGGGGCGATCGGGGACCCCCAGCGATCCGGAATAATTCTCAAATGAATGTCTTTTATCGGCGGTCCTGCGAGCAGTCCCTTCCCGGACGACATGGCTTGGATGTCTTTATCATCAATGGACGCTTTTGGTATTTGCGCAATCGGCTCTGCCTCAGTTGAGCCGTAAACGGCAACAATTTGTGCATTGGGGCCAAGATTCTGGAGTTGATCCAGCAAACGCGGAAAAACGGGTCCCCCGCCGGTTGTAATCTTTTTGAGTCCGGGTAGCGTAATACGGTGTTTGCGGCAATACTTGACAATACATTCGAAAAAGGCCGGAGACGCTTCGATATTTGTGACCTTACAGGTTTGAATTTGCCGGATAATGGGGCCGGCCTTGATAAAACCCGGTCGACGCAGATCTGCATGCGGAATCAAACTGGTAACGCCTGAGCCCAGATGCGACAGAACGAAAATGGGAAGCGTGCATAGAACTTTGTCCTCGTGGGAAAGATTTAATTCTTTTGCGAGCACCCGATGCTGATCAAGCAGGAAGCCATGTGTTCTTACGGCCACTTTCGGTTTGCCGGTGCTTCCGCTGGTAAAAGTGATCAGGGCCGGCGTGTTTTGTTCGCCGGGCTCAATGTCCATTTTTTTGAGACATCGTTTCCAGCGATCCCAGGACCTGGTGCCGGGCAGGCGCAATCTGGTTGAAAACTTTATCGGAATTTGTCTCAACGCAGATGATCGCAATTGAAGCAGATGGGCTTTTGGACCGGCAATCAATGCCTTTGGCGGGATCAGTTCACAGCACCGATCGATATGGCCGATTCCGGCCCAAGGATCGATGAATACTGCCACAAGCTTGAGCCGAAAGATGGCCAGCAGGGCGATATAGAGATCTGCTGACATCGGCTGAAAGACCAGGACCGCATCTCCGGCAACAAGCCCGGTAAGAGACAGTAAAGTGGCCGCCCGTGCGCAGGCATCTTCGATTTGGCTGAACGTAAACGGTCGGCTATTTTTAGGCTGCGGCTCGATTAAGGCCACCGCTTGCGGATGCCGGTTGGCTTGCGTTTTTAGTATATCAACAATATTCATTTGAGATTAAATCCTTTTTAAATAGGTGGTATTGGCGTATGGGGCGTGCATAGCGGGCCGAAATCCTACGCGATATATTGTCTTCTGTCATGTAGGCATGGATGGCACGTGTGAAACCCAGCTCCTTGGCGGCAGAATGACATCTTGCCAAAAAGACACTACCCAAACCCAATCCCCTGTACGCGGGGTGAACCGCCAGGCTTTTTACGATAAGCGTGTCCATGGTTTGTCCGCCATCGGCTTCGCGATAGTTTGGAATGCCGAAGACCAGGCCGATCGGAGAATCATCAGCTTCTGCAATTAATACCAGCTCGGGGCGAATTAATGACTTAAACGGCAGATGCATGCGCATAAATTCCGCCTCGCAGATGGGGGTAAACAGGAAATTTTGGCCGAAGCTCAAAATGCAAAGCCCATAGAGCCGGCGCAGTTCATTTTCGAAACAATCGAGATTGATCTGGCGCAATATGATTTCAGCGCTCATCAAGCGCTCGTTACGGTGCTGAATTTTCGGCTGTGGGCAACTCAAATCGGTTGCCAAAGCGGCATAGTATGATTTGAGAGGGGTGAAGCCATTGGCTGTAAAATGTTGCGGCCAGCTACCGGGATTATCGGATTCAAGGAAAAAAATGGGCTCAGGACCTCTTTTGGTAATAAAACGATACGGTCGCCAGGTATTACCATCCATTGGACCGATCGCCTGTGAACAGCCTTTCACCGCCAGACGCCGGCAAGCGTTGGCAATCAGGAAGGTTGCGGCTGATTGTGAATCGGCTGCATAGTGGCCGATCAGCCCTAAGCGCGCCTTGGGAATACCGGGAGTTGACGACCACCACATTGAACATCTTGCCTTCACATTGGCGTTGCCCTCTACCACCATCAAGTGCTCGTCGGCACGGTGGGACACCACCACCTCCGGGGTCAGGCCACAAGTGACATGAGCTGAACAGAAAAGCGTCAGGTCACGTTGGGTTTGTGCGCGTCTTAATTGTTGCATAATTTTGCCTCCATCAGGTTCTATCTGATGATTCGCAAATTTGACCAAAGGTTTCATCGAAATACCTCACAAAAGGGCACCACGTCTAAACCGGCGTTGAAAGTATGATAAAAATAGTGGAATCGACAGACTCAGTGTCAGGACTGTCTGAGCGATCAGCTCGGCCAGGGCAAAATTTGCCAGGCCTTTGAGGATCAGAAAACCGGTTACGGGTATGAGCAGATTGTCCAATCCGCTCCATCCGAATGCGGCTTCTACAATCATGAGCAGAAAAGCGAGCAGAAATGCCATCAGAAGTATTTCTTTTGAGCCAAAATCAGTGAAATACAGCATGGGAAGGTAAGCACAAAGAAAAGCCACCAGAAAAAATGCCAGGGATCCTTCAACGGTTTTTACGCCGTCCGGGGTCTCGAAGTGCAACTTGCCGAAAAAAATACCGATCAGGGCAGCTGCCGCGTCTGCAAGAGTGAGAATCAGGATCGGGATGCAGTAGAAAAGAGGCTCGCCCTTCGCCAGCAAGAATAAAACTGCAATGGTCAGCGGAAAATAAATGTCGCCTGACGACCTCCGATCAACATCACCGACAACTCTGCCGATGTTGCGCTTTAAATAGTTTGAATGCTTTATCGTCAGCAATCCGGCGAGTGAGATCCCGCAGAGCAGCAATACCGGCTGCGTGTTTTCAAAAAGCCAGGGTATATTGAGCGCGATGATACCGCTTCCGATGTGCATTAATTTTCGGCACAGCTCCGGGTGCGGGACATATCGCTTCTGCAAAACCCGTATGGCTGCCATCAAACCTGATGTGAGGATCAGAACCCATAAAACCGAAAGATAAGGATTCGAAATCATACGACCTCCTCCAAAATGAAAGCACTGTAGAAAAACGTTTTGTCGCGCCGATGAAGCCCATTGGCCAGCAAGGACAGAGAATTGAGCTGCGCTGCAAGATACGCGGGCCTCTGGCGGGGTACGAGTAGATTCCAGTAGGCAACTCGGGTGCCGCTATGGCCACAGGCAATCAGTCGTTCCAAAACATGGTGATAATTTTCCAGACACATATATTCGAAAATATCGCTCAAATTGTAGCGATCGATGGCGGCCGCATCCTGGGTCCCTAAAAAGTCTTCCACGGATTGCAGCCGCCATTCCAGCTTATCGATATGTTTTTGGATTTTTTCAAAATTTTCGGGTCGCAAAGCATAGGGCAGGGCGGTTTTATGGCAACCGTAGAAAATCCACTGGAGATAGGGGTTGTCGGCCGGATCGAGTGCGGTCATACCGTAATGTGCACGCTCCAGAAAGCGCTCCGATACATTGCCGTCGACATAATTGAAAAAATTGGGATCACGACCGAAACAACCCAATAAAAAGCGGGAAAAAAAAGCTTTAAAGATCAAGCGCCATCTGCGATTATCCCAGCCGTTATGATAAAAGCTTTTGCGCTCCTGAGGGTCATTTAACCTAAACAAACGGTTTATTCGGGCCGGGGGATGGATCAGCGGGAGAACACGGGTTCGAAAGAACCGGAAGTAATTTTCAAGTTTACCGATGTTGCCGATTCCCGGCTCTATGTTATTCGGGCGGGAATCCCAGAATTGGCGAGTATCGATTGAGAGAAGCGATCGGCAACGCCTGTAAAGTGACAGACGCCGGTTGCTGGGCGTTGAGCCGATCAGCTCCAAGAGCTCACCGTGCTCAAGTTCCTTGTATGCGGCCACGCGAAGCTCGAGACAGGCAATTTGGGCCGCACTGATGTCGAGCGCAATCAAGCGCTCCGGGCCCTGACTCAACATTGCCAGCGCATTATCGCCTGCAGAACCGATGGTGACGCAAGCATGATCGGGTTGGATGTTTAATGCCTCAATTAGAATATCGGCATCTTCCCAGCATTGGGCATAACGAATAATTGAAAAATCGGCTTTTTGACTCACTTCAGCGGACATGATGTCACGCCTCCTGAAGAGTTTCTATTTTCTTCACCACACCGGTACGGCCATCCAGTTCCACCCATTCGCCGTCTTTGAGCCAACCGGTCAGACCGGGGATCGAGACGATGGCGGGAATACCCATTTCGCGTGCCACGATGGCTGAATGCGAAAGCAGGCTGCCGCGCTCGACGAGCAGACCGGATGCCAAGGGAAAGAGTAAGATCCAGCTCGGATCGGTGCGCTCGGCGACTAAAATTTCTCCGGCCTTCAAAAACGACTCCCGCGGGTCTCTCACCACGCGCACGCGTCCGGATATGGTACCCGGACAGCACCCCATTCCTTTGCGCACATGGCCCGTTATATCATCGCTACACCGGCTGGCGAGGTAATCATTGCCCTGATAAACGATGCCGTGAGTTTTGAAACGATCAGCAGGTGTTTGCATTCGGGAGAATCGTTTGAATTCTTGTTTTCTCAAAACCACCAGGTTTTTTAAGTCGGTGCACGTCGACGTGCCTTCCACAAATGCGAAGATTTCTTGCAGCTCGAGGTAGAAGACATCCCGGGGGTCTTTCAGAAGATTGAGTCCATAGAAACGACGACCGAGTTCGAGAAAAATCTTGCGGACGCGGCCGAATGCGCGCGTACGTTCGAAGCGCAGGTTTTCTCGATCGCAGATGCGAGCGCGTGCATTTTTAAGTACCCAGCGAAATATAAGCCATCGAATTGGATGTCGGGCCAAAGTAGACTTAACGCGCTCTTGAGCCTGGCTGCGAAGATCGATGTCGGCTGCTCGCGAATCGTCTCGGGTTGGTTCGTTTGGGTTGTGGCCCTTGGCCAGAGAACCGATCGCTCGCAGGAGCATCCGAGGATCCTCATGCAGGGTTGCGCTTTCCAGTTTGAGCTCGTTCATGCAACGCTCACCGAATTTTTGAATATAAGATTCGTATGCCGATTGAAATGCGGGATACGAACACATCTTTTGCCGTATCTTTTGAGGTGTATCCTTACACAGGCTCTCGATCAGTTTTTTATTCTGTGATGCCAATTTAGCCATTCGGGTGATGCGTTCGGCTGGCTCGGCGCTGATCATGCCACCTGCATTGCGCAGGAGATCATTTTGAAGGGTGCCTTCGGTGTCACCGCACCAGTCAACCGACAGTTTCTGTAAAAGCCCGTAAAATATCATGGCAAAGAAATCATTCACGATGGGGGCATCCCATTTACTCAGAAGCCGTTTTTCTAAATCCGTATAGATATCAATCAGCTCATCGGGTTGAAATTTAGCGAGATCCAATCCATACGCACTTAAAGCTTTGTGCGAGCGCTGGTAAAATTGCTTGATCCCGCGGCCCAGGCGGAAATAACTGGTGATGACCCCCACCAGGGTGTTCAGCAGGTGGATCAGATCCAGCACCCGCTCCGCCCAGCGCTTGGGACTTTCTTCCGTCTGCAATTTGTCTGCAAGACGCTCCCTGACCCCCATCATTTGTTCCATGAAGCACCGGTTTAATTTGTATCCTGGAAGCATGGCCAACAGGCGATACCAGTTGAGCAGGTTGTAGTAGATCCGTCCGCGGATAAGGCCGATCATATTCCTGAAAACGGAATCATTTTTTTCAATCGTCTCTGGGGGCACCCGCAGGGTTCGACAAAACTGGCGATAAACACCTTCGTAGGCCCGACGCGCAAAACTGAAGGTGAGCGGTGTAGTGATACCGCCGTAGCTTTCAGCGATGTTGCTGTTGTCCCAAATGCATGCAACCCCGTCCGGATCGGCGACGTCGTAAAGCGAGGTAATGGGTCGGGATTGAAGCAGATAAATTTTTCCGTCTTCAATTGCCCATTCGATATCCTGCGGCCGGCCAAAAAAGCGTTCGACCTTTCGCGTCAGTTCCGCAATCGCAAAAACCTGCGGTCTGTTGAGGGCCGGCCGGCAAGCCTTTGCGTCTGTTAACGGGACCGAATCGACACCGCTGGATGTCAGCGGTGAAAATTGATGCACCTTTGTTTTTACGGCAATTTTACGTTCAATAATATGGCCGTCTCTATCCACATAGTGCGTATCGGCATCACATTCCCCGGATACAATAGCGGTCCCAACGCCATAAAGCGATGCAATCACCGTAATATCTCTTCGGCCCGTCACCGGATCTGCGCTGAAAGCAACCCCGGAGACCTGCGGATGCACCATTCGCTGAATGAGCACGGCCGGCGCGCCGGCAACTGGCGAAAGGTTGTTTTTAAGGCGATACATACAGACACGATCGCTAAAAGCCGATCGCCAGACATGCAGAACTCTGCGGGGCACATCGCCGCGCGAAACAAACAAAAAGCTCTCCAGTTGCCCTGCGAAAGAGTGCCGGGCAGAATCTTCGTCTGGCGCAGATGAACGCACGGCAAAACTTGTACTGTTGGTGTCCAGATTTGCGATCTGCGCCATGATTTTTTTTTGAAATTTTTGCCTGAGTGTTACATTCTCCAGGATGCTCTGAAACGCTTCCGCGGTCGATGCGGATTCGAGGGCGGTTCGCTGCTGGGCGGTCAGATTTTTATAAAAAATTTGCGGCTCGATCACAAATGCCGGCGGAACATTAAAACCCGCGCCGGAAAGCTCGGTCAATGCTTTTGCTTTTCCACCGCAGTGTCCGTTTTTTTGGCCCGATGTGTTATCGTTTAGCGAATGCATGGTTGCCATCCGATTCGATCCGGCGCCGATTAATCCGGCGGTCTCGATATTTATTTTGAGCTATGGCATACTCAGAAGTGTGCATCCCATTCCAAAATGTAGCATCAACGTCCAAACACCGGACATGTGCTCGATCAATTTGCCGCGGCCCTGAGCGGGGTAATATATAAATCGGCCCGCACCGATTAAAGCGGCCAGGCCGGATACTGCCAGAAGCCAAACCATGGGGACTATAAAGCAGATCCGATGGGCAGCCATAAAAGCGAATATCATCGTTACCATCAACGCACCGATCCACACCAGTGCCGCGCGCTCAGGTCCCCAGAGAGCGCTGTAGGTTTCAACGCCATGCTCTTCGTCCAGCGGCGAACGAATTTTGCGACCGATCTCGATAACGATGCCGTTGAAAAATCCCATTCCCAAAAGCCAGTGTAGACCATTTGGAGTCGCCACCTCTGCGGCTTTCCAGTCACAGGCTGTAATGAAAAAGTAAATCAAAGGCATGATCAACATATGCGACAAAAGATAGGCCACCGGGCGGCGCTTCAGCCAATCGCGCACAAAGAATTCTCTGGTCATCAACAGCATGTATGTCCACACCATAAAAAGAGGCAGCAGCATATGCGGGCCTATCCAGAGAGCCAATCCGAATTGGATTCCAGCGCCTGCAAAGGCGATGCATTTTAACTCAGAAAGACGCACCAGACCGCGCTGGATCGGGCGATACGGTCGGTGGGCGAGATCTTCATTGTAGTCCTTGAATTCATCGGCGATGCGCAACTGCAGAAAGAAAATGAAGGTGCCTACAAATGCGAACAACAGCGAAGATACTTCCGGAAACCCGAAATAACTGCGGCTCCGCAATGAGTAAACCATGGCACCGAAACATACGGCGGTAATTAACAATCCGTGACGGAAAATCGGAAAGCGCTCATTTTGATAAAGCCACCAGCGATTGGCCATTGCCGATTACCTCCCTTCTCCAGGATTCGGGTTGCCGCGCGCGAGTTGTTTGTGGGCCTGCGTGAACTCTCCGGAACTGATTGCGGCCGCGATGGAGATTTCTCCGGCCAGGCACAGACCGGCCGCAACTTCGGCAAAGGCATTGGCGTGACCCGGTCCTGATAGGCCTAAAATCTCGAGGCAGGCCCTTTGACTGGGGAGTCCGGTTCCGCCGCCGACCGTCGCGACCATCAGATTGGGTAAGGTAACCGAGGCGTAAAGGTCTCCGCCAGCACTGCATTCAAGTCGGGTGATGCCGACGGCTGATTCTGCCACGCAGGCCACATCCTGACCGCAGGCAAGGTAGAGAGCGGCAAGGCTGTTGGCGTAGTGACCCTGAATTCCGATCGTGCCGCTGAGCAAGGCACCGATCGTGGAAACCCGGTAATAATGTGCCATTTGATCCGTGCTCGTGTGCAGGTTTTCTTCGACGACTTCTTTGGGAATAATGACTTCGGCCGCAACTTTTTTTCCGCGAACTGATTGAAAAGATCGGCTGCTGGCCTTTTTATCCCCCGAAAAGTTGGCCTCAACATACCAGCGGACAGGCTGGAACGGACTGTGATGAAAGATATAGTGGCAGATCGCATCCGTGGCGATGGTGACCATATTCTGGCCGGATGCATCCGCTGTGAAGAATTCGAAATTAAGATAAACGTGATTACCTTCGATGCTGTGCTCGATGTTTGTTAATTTACAAAAACGGGATGTTGCCGCCGCCACGCGTTTGAATTCTTCAACCTGCGATAAGGCCCATTTTACAAAAAAGTCGGCTTGCGGGAGGCTTCTAAACACAAAGCCCGGTGCCCTGTTGACACCCTCATCCAGAAGGATCGCAGTGCACCCGCCGGCTTTACCGATAACGCACGTGCCGCGATTGTAAGAGGCCACCAGCGCTGCCTCGGTTGTCGCCAGGGGTATAAAAAATTCGCCTTGAGCAAAGGCCCCGTTGATCCGCAGGGGGCCGGCGATTCCGACCGGGACCTTAACCGTACCGATGTAGTTCTCGATATTCTGCCGATAGGTTTCATTGCGTGAAAGACTTCGGGTATCGGCAATCTCCCGGCGCATGTCATCCGAAACAGCCAGGCTGTTCCACCGCTTTTGGATGGATTCCCGATCCGCGTCTGTTGCGATGCGATGATAACCGATGTCTGTTTTTGCGGTTGGCTTTGACGTCCATCCGGGTTTGTGACCGACTAAGGATGAATTCTTAAAAAACGGTTTGACTCGCTGAGCATTGACGTTCATTTCGGGCTCCTTGTTTTAAGTGTATCAGGCTTTTATAGAGCAAACCGCGTTCCAAATCGGATCCCGGAGGGTGGGCTGGTTTGTCAAATTGCGGTCTTGAACCCTGCCCAAGCAAGGAAGAATATAATTTTTTATAATTATACTTTAAGGTTATGTCGATACGTGTCGGGAATCGGGCCGTTTAAAAAAATCAAGAAATAAATTCATATGGCCGTAAGGAGCGCGAGCGCTAAAGGATGAGAGGCTGCAACCGGGGTTGACAAAGCGGGGTCAATTTGAATAGAACCAAATAATATTAGTTAGATAGCTTGTATGGCCAAGGGTTTACGGCGCAATCGAAGTTGCACTGTTTGAGTCACCATTTTGAGGCGGCTTCTGGGATTTCTTGAGGCGCTTATTGAGGGCCTGGCGCGAAATCCCCAGGCTCAAGGCCGCAATCGACTGATTGCCGTTGGATCTCTTCATGGCTTCATCGACCAGCATTTGCTCGATTTGTTTGAGGGTTGGCAGTTGATCGGAAAAGCTGACCTGCCTTCCTTTCGGGGCCATGGGAGCCGCTGAATCCATATTTGAGGACGGTTGTTGCCTGACAAGATGTTCTCTAAATGTATCCATGGATAGCTTGCCCGATTTATGATTGCTGACGGCATCAAAAACCATGGACTCGAGCTGTCTGATGTTGCCGGGGAAATGAAACGTCGAAAGCAGCGTGACGAGCTCTTCCGGCGCTGTCGGTTTCTTTTTACCCAAAGCGTTGGCGGCTTTCTCTAAAAAGTGTGCCACCAGGACCGTCAGATCTTCGCGGCGCTGGCGCAGCGGCGGTATGAGGATTTGATGATCACACAACCGGTAATATAGATCTTTGCGAAACTTTCCGGCAGACTGCAGGCCATCAAGATCCTGGTTTGTCGCCACCACGATGCGGGCATCCGAGCGTTTGGCCACATCGGATCCGATGGGGAAAAATTCGCCTTCCTGCAACAGACGCAAAAGCTTTATTTGGGAAGGTAAACTCAAGTCCCCGATTTCATCCAGAAAGATCGTGCCGCCGGAGGCGCGCTCGATCAATCCCTTGCGAGCATCGCGGGCGTCGGTAAAGGCGCCTTTTTTGTGGCCGAAAAGCGTGTCCGCAAATACATGGTCGTCCAGGCCGGCCACATTGACGGGTACAAAAGCGCCCGAACGGTTACTCAGCGTATGGACGGCCCGGGCCACTAATTCCTTGCCCACACCGGTTTCGCCGGTTATCAGTACCGGTCGCGGGCTGCCGGCGACAGCTTCGACATATCGAAATATAGCGCGCATCGCTTTGCTGGTGGTGACGATTTCCGCAAACGCCTCGGGTCGCTCCAGTCTGTCAGACAGCACCTGAGCTTTGAGCAATTGATTTTCCCGCTGGAGCTCTCGCAGCTCAACGGCCCGCTTGACGCCACCGATCAGGCGGCTTTTCTCCGCCGGTTTTAAAATGTAGTCAAAAGCACCGTTTTGCATGCATTTTACGGCCGTATCGATATCGTTCGAGCCGGTGACTACCACCACGGGAATTTCCGGATAGTCAGCCGCGATCATCGGCAGGAGCTCTTCTCCTGAAATATGCGGCATTCTCAGGTCCAGGAGCATCACCTCAATCTCCCGGCTGGAAAGCAGCGGCATGACATCACGGCTGTCGTGACAGCGAATGAAATTATTCATTTTGGCAGAACGCAATGTCATTTCGAAGCTGGTAATCGCCTGCTCTTCATCATCCACCATCATAATGGGATACTGTGGATTGCGTGTTCCGGTCATTTTGGATTTTCCTCCAGGGTCTGTTTTTCGGGTTCAATCGGTAAGGTGATCGTTGCGGTTGTGCCCGCGCCGGGTTCGGACCTAAAGTGCAACCTGCCGCCATGTTCCTCCACAATTCTGGATGAAATCGATAATCCCAGCCCGATCCCGCCGCTATCTTGTTTGGTGGTAAAAAACGGATCCTTGATCAGCATCAGGGTTTCAGGTGCAATGCCCACGCCTTCATCTCGAATGGTGATGACGATGTTTGAATTTTCCTGATCATAGCCGGTTGAAATTAAAATGCCCTTGCGGTTGTCTGGCAGCGCCTGGCAGGCGTTCTGGATCAAATTGATCATGACCTGCTCGAGCCGCTGGAAATTGCCTTTTAGCACTGGCAGGTCATTGTCTGTTTCGGTTGAAAAATTGTGGGTGGTGTTTTTAATCATATTGGTCAACAATGAAACAGCGGATTTTATCACCGCATCAATGTCGACCGGTTGCGTCAGATCGGCGGTGTCTTTTCTGACGTAGTTTTTGAGATCATCAACGATGCGCTTAATGCGCCTGGAGCCATCGGATATGCCCGTAAACAGGGCGGGTATATTGTCACGCATCTGTGTGAATGGCATGCCACCCAGTAGAAAATCTCCATTTTCTTCGTAATACCTTTCCAAGATGGGCATGGCATTTTCCCAGGCGTCCTTTAAAATAGGCGAATTTAGCATAATAAAATTGTTGGGGTTGTTGATCTCGTGAGCGACACCGGAAACCAGCGTGCCCAGCGCCACCATTTTGCTGGCCTGTATGAGTTGCTCTTGATGGAGTTTGGCCTGCTCCTCGGCTTTTTTGCGCTCGCTAATGTCGCGACCCACCCCCCTGAATCCGATCGGCCGGCCCTCAGGATCCCGGATTAACGTAACCGAAAGCTCAACATATTTTTTACTGCCGTTTTTGGTAATCATCTCCCAGTCAAGCGCCTTGGCCGGTTCGCCGGTTTTATAGACCGTGTTAAAGGTTTCATATACGCGTTTGGCGGTCTCCGCACTCATAAACTCGCGGTTGTTTTTGCCCATTAACTCATCTCTTGTATATCCAAGCTGGCGGCACATCGATTCATTGAAAAAGATCAGGTTGCCTTCCAGATCAACTTCGTAATAACCTTCCTCGATACTCTGAAGAATGGTTCGGTATTTTTCTTCAGATTCACGCAATGCCTCCTCGGCTTTTACGCGCTCCACGATCTCCTCCTTATAGGATCCGAAAGCATCTCTTAATTCCTTGCGCTGGGTTTCAACAGTGCTCATAGCGTACGAATAGCGATAAGAAAGCAAAAATGCCTGGGAGAGAATAAAGAAAAGAAATCCAAAAGGCGCCAAGAATCCGGTCTGAATGATTTCATCTACATGCAGCATGTCGTTTATAACGGTAATGGCTAAAATCAGAAATCCGACCAGAAAAACAAGGGCCTCGATATTGCGCTGTCGCAAATAAACGATAATAATGTAAAAACTGTAAAATAGCATCCCGATGGTGATCACCTCATAAGGATTGATCGTATAGGAGGTAATGCGTGTGGGAAGAAAAACCACAATAGCGGCAAATACAAGTGCGAGCACTCCTAAAAGGCGCAGAATGGTTTTTGAAAAATTCGGAAAAAGCGAATGCATAAACAGCGCAAAGGCAGGCACCGCCAGATAAAAGGAAAGGTACTCAAATTTGATCAGTAATTCCCAGCTTAAATCCGGAAATAGTTGTGCCAGATATCTTCCTCCGGTGGTCAATATTCTTGAAGCAATTGCGAAACAAAAAATACTAAAATACAGCGGTGAACGGTCCTTTTTCCTGAAAAGAAAAAGTCCCAGATGATACAGCGCCATAATGAAAAGGCTGCCGAAAAGGAAAAGGTCCAGGCTGAGGCTTCTTTCGTGGATATGGCGGATATCTGTTTCGGTACCCAAGCTGATGACTTCCCAGGGACCGCCGCCGCGTCTGTGATGAAAATTGGACACCTGCATGATTATTTCGACACGGTTGACAAATGCCTTAAAACCAACCACCTGATGCAGTTGCCGCGGAACCGTTGTTTCACGGTCTTTGCCAGCGTTTCCCAGAGATGATACCTGCCTTGCGTTAACATAAAGCGCATAGGCGACTGAGACTTCCTGCATCCCCAGGGCCAGGGCTTTCTGGTTCTGGTTGAGGATAACACTGAGCCGGTAGGTCGCAAATCCATCGGCGGAATGCTGGCTGCCACTGATTTCATTATTCTTCCAATAGCCCGGCACTTTGATAAATTCTTTGTTGCCCGGCAATTTTTCTCTTGCAAAATCGGACGGTGACAGATGACGGCTCCAGTAAAATTCCCATTCACCGGTAAGATCCACCGGGCCATCTTCGTCCAGATCCCAAGTGGTTAGATCCAGTATTCCCTTGCTCGCCTTGGGCGCAATTCGCCGGGGGGCATCATTCCGACAGGCGCTGAAAAATATCAAATAGGCAATCATCAGTGATAAGATAATAAGGCGGGAGTTGCTGCTCATGTTAGATCGTGCCATAACATTAAAATGCTTTTAAGGTTGCCAGAATCAGTTTAATAATTGTCGAATCGGCGCCTTTATGTGCACGGCAGATGGAGATGTCGTTTATCGTCCGGGCAGAACCAGCAGTGTTAACGGTGTGGGCTGTTTGTCGAATCCTCATTAAAAACAATATTATACCACCTTACTTCTGTCAATTAAAATGCCGCTACACAACCTTTACAGCAATGATCCTTACGGGTGCTTAATCGAGATCCTCTAACAAGCTGCCATTCATTACAATAGCACAGGCGCCGGATATGTTGCCGGGCGGCTTTTTTTAATTTGAAGATTTGAACTCGGCGCCACCGTATTGCTCCTGGTAATCCGAGACAATGGTCACAATATAGGCTCGCAGGGAAGCATAAACCACGCGAGTGGAACTTCTCAACTTGCAGGCCTCGATGGTTCGTTCTTCGATCAAGCGCCGAACTGTGCGGGTACTGCAGCTTAACAGGTCTGCCGCCTCAGGTATGGATAAGAGCTGTTTCTTCATGAGGGCCATCCTTGTGCCATTTTCGGGGGGTATTCCCGTCTACCGGTGGCTCAGGCTCTTGTTCAAATGAATGTTGTAAATTCTGAACCGATCGCCGTTGGCCATTCTGAAATCGATGGTTCGCAGGGGCAGGCGTTTGATGATGGCTTTCAGTTCCGGGAAAAGTTGAAATACATCTTTTTCATTGCCATGTTGCTTATAATTCATTCCATCTCTGACCGACCCGTTGTAGCTTGCTATGTAGTATTTCATCGTGCCGACCTCCCTGCATTTTTACCGCAGTATAGTGCAACCGGCATACCAAGATACAATTGGCAACCGGACGCAGGATGTTTCCGGCACTCAAAAATTTGGATTATCGGGCATTTAGTTGCCTGATTTCAGTCAGTTGTAATTTTTTAAAAATTAACTGCGATTGTAAATTTGAGTTGACAGGGGATTAAGGAACATGCGGCAGGAAGCCCAAAGGCTTGCGCAACAAAAGTTGACGCATTATGGGCGATTTCTTCTAAACCCAATCCAAAACGGGCATTACGCGACATGCGGTTGCGTTTACACCGCAAATAAAATTGCGCTGTTTTATGCCCGGATTCAGATCAGCGGTAGCCCAGAATGGGCCAGGAGCGCTGCCGGGCGATTTTTTCTAAAATGCGGTTAGGAGCGACCGCATGCGGATAACCGACGCTTTCCAGCAGCGCAAGGTCGGAGTGATGATTGCCGTAAGCATAGGATTTTGCAAGATCGAGCCCGATGTTTTGCGCCAGCTCGAACATCAACGTTTTTTTATTTTCGTCGACACATACCGGCCCGCTTGCTTTTCCGGTCAGTCGCCCGTCG
>JASFJF010000017.1:0-20247 GCA_050122255.1 Desulfobacterales bacterium | reverse complement strand
GGTTTGCACCGTGCGCAATAGATGTTTGTCCACCGGATACAAATGATATTCATCATACTGGATGCGATTGCGGACCACGCGAAATTGAGGAATAAATTTTTCCAGAAAACCGGTGTTGAGCATTTCGTTGAGGACGTTAAACTTGGGTGCCGGAGCCACCAAAATGCGCTCGAATGAGTGAATGATCGGCTCTGATGCCCGATAGGCTTTATTGACGAGATGGGAGAATTCTTTTACCAGCCGCCTGGCCTCCGCGCTCAAGGGAATTTTCAGGCGTGCACTTTCCTCAAATATCTTCATCAAAAGCGCCGGGGATGTCATAATTTTCTCGGGGCCGACAAAATTAAGCATTCCCCATTCAATGACCTCCAGGCCATTAACATCGCTATTTTTCTTTGATTTTCTTTTCCGTTTTCTGGGTTTCTCATAGCCGAGTTCGTGCAAAAACATCAGGTGCTGTTGTTTTAGCGTCTCCATTCGCCCGTGGAGTTCTCCCATGAATTTTTCAACCGGCGCCTGTCCGTTATCTGTTTTGTAGTTTAATGCACGGGCCAGCTTAACCTGATTTTCGAAATGAAGCTGGTCACATTTGCGGCCGCAGATGTAATGGATGCGATTGCGGACATGCCAGACAAAGGAAACCGATCGGATTAAATCCTGGAACTCTTCATGGGACAGCAATCCGAGATATTCAAGATCTCTAAATTGTTTTGCGCTAAATGCGATACGCCCAATCCACAGCATGGTATGATAATCCCTTAAGCCACCCTGGCCTTCCTTTAAATTCGGCTCCAGAAGATAGGCCGAATCGCCGAACTGGATGTGGCGCAGGCTGTTGCGCTCAACCAGCCAGTCGATAATGGGTCGGGATTTAGGCTCGATGATTTTTGCACGCAGCTCATCCAACAGATTCGCATAGAGCATCGACCATCCGCAGACAAATCTGGCATCCAGCACCGGGGTCAGGATTTCATAATCTTTACCGGCCAGCGCCAGACATTCCTTGAACGAGCGGGTGGCATAGCCGACATCCAGACCGATGTCCCACAGCGGATAAATGATTTCCTGGACCAGTTTTTCGGCTTCCCGGGGAACCTTCTTTTTAAACAGAAACAACAGGTCGACGTCGGAATGGATGCATTGCTCTTCTCTGCCGTAGCCGCCCTGGGCAATGATGGCATATGGGTTTTTGCGAATATCCATTCGCGGCCCCACCATGCTGGTTTCAAATGCCTGGCGGAAATAATCGTCCAACAACCGGGTATACTGCTTCAAAAAGTCGGATTCTTTGCCTTTTAGAAGGCGTGTAATCAGCCCTTTTGTTTTGTGCTGCAGTTGTTGGGCGTTTTTTTGATGGATAGCGCTCATTATTCCCGAATATTTATTTTGGTTAGATGAATCATTCCTTGGTGAGCAACATGTATGCCATCAAGGCCAAATAAGCAAGAAAAGTGTTATTTCAGATAGTTAAAGTGCAAACGCTGTTATCCGCGAGGTTTCGGATTGTTACAAATTTGGGAGAAAAACCGAAATAATATTACAAAAATGTAATATGTATTTTTTAAAATACAGACTATAAGGATGTAAACCGATTGATGTTTGCGCCCTTGACCGGCGCAGCGCATCCAAAGCGGTCGGCAGGTTCGACGGGGATAGGCTTAAAAGACCATTTAGAGAATGGCAGTCATCAGGGAACGTCGACGGTGTCTAAATCATCACAGGCTTTATCTGCCCCGCTTCTGACCGGCTGATCGACATCCGGTTCCAGAGATCGATCGTGCACTCTGACCCGCATTGAACTTAGCCGCACCCGGTTCAATGCGCAGCGAAGCAAACTTGTCAAAGCCAACCTGCGCCTGGTCGTCAGCATTGCCAGACGGTATCGGCAACGCGGGCTATCACTGGTCGATTTAATCCAGGAAGGCAACATCGGGCTGATCCGGGCTGCCAACCGCTATAATTTAATGATTGTCTAAAAAGGCGTTCCAGATTCTTTCTACCCGATGGCGCAGATGGATGAATTTTTGTTCGGGGGCCCTTGCCGGTTTTTCTTGCAGGTTGGCCTGATGGGCTGCGGCGCGATATATCAGATACGCATGCTTTAAAATATGGGCGGTATATTCATCGATGGCGCCGGTTGTGATCAGCGTCTGGATCAGACGCACATTGTCGGTCCACTGCAGCAACGCCGGAAATTCATGGGATTTTAGCAGTACCAGGTACTGCACCAAAAATTCGATATCCACCATGCCGCCCGTATCCTGCTTCAAATCAAACATCCCGCGCTGTGGTTTTAGCAGTTCGGCTCGCATGCGGTTGCGCATGCGAACCACTTCTTGCTGCAGCTTGTGCTTTTTTCGCTGACGGGACAGGACCGCGTTACGGGTTTTATTGAAGTGTTCTGTCAATAGAGGGTCGCCCAGAATAGGCCGCGCTTTTATCAGCGCCTGATGTTCCCAGGTCCAGGCCTGTTTTTGCTGATACTCGCGAAATCCCTCCGCATGGCTGACCAGCACCCCTGCTCCTCCGCTGGGCCGCAAGCGCATATCGATATCATACAGTTTGCCGGCTCGGGTGTGAGATGTCAGGATATGAATCACCCGCTGGCCGAGACGATTGAAAAACTGGGCGCTGTCTATCGCCTGCTGCCCGTCCCGTGTTTTGGCGCGGCTTCCAGTATGCAGAAACACCAGGTCCAGATCTGAGCCATAACCCAGCTCCAGCCCGCCCAGTTTGCCGTAGGCGATGACCGCAAAGCCGCTAGCACTCATTTTACCGTTTAACTCGCAGCGTGGCTCACCATGCTGGGCCAGCAGATGTTCATAGGCCAGTGTAACAACTTCCACCAGTACCGTTTCAGCAATACCGGACAGGTGATCGCTGACACGCATCAAGGGTAACACGCCAGTAACATCAGCTGCAGCTACCCGCAGCACATTAACTTCTTTAAACACGCACATCTGCTCGATCTGATGTTCTAAATCATCTGCAAGTCCGCTGCGCATGCGCCGCTTGAGATCTTTCTTAATCTGTTCGACATCCGGCGGCCTGTATAACGTGCGAGGATCTAAAAGCTCATCTAAAAGAACCGGATGCAAAGCCAGAAAGGAGGCGATCCAGGGGCTGGCCTCGGTCAGCTGAATTAAGTGCGTGAGCACATCCGGGTTTTCCAGCAGGAGCGCAAAATAGCTAATCCGTCCGCCGATCGATTTAAGCAGGTCAAAAATGCGGCTCAGCACCAGCTCGGGTCTATTTGCCCCGCCAACCGTTTTCAATACAAGTGGCACTAGTTTTTCAAGGCGCTGTTGTCCCTTTGAACCGATTTGATCCGCCCCGAGAGCGTCGCTTAAAAAGTTGAGTAATCGGCAGACTTCCGGGCCCTGGCTGAAACCGATCTCCTCGAGCACGGTTTCAGCCTGCGCACCGCGAACCAGACCTTTCCATATTGCCAATAGCTGTCTATCGATGCTTTGGATTTCGGTTTCCGCATCTTTGACTTCCAACAACATCTGGAAATGACGGTGTACGCTGTTGCGGTGATTTTCCAGCTGCTTTATAAACTCGCTGGTGTCGCAGAATCCCATGGCCGCCGCCAGACGGATTTGATTCGCAGGAGCTGAAGGCAAATCGTGAGTTTGTTGATCGCTAAATTCCTGAAGGCGGTGTTCGGTATCTCTCAGGAAAACATATGCAGCCGTGAGTTCGGCGCCCACTTCTGGCGGGATATGGTTTTTACGCACCAGAATGCGGAGCACTTTTTGGATGCTGCGCTGCTGGAGATCAGGTGCCACGCCGCCTCGAATGAGTTGAAACATGTGACCGAAAAATTCGATTTCTCGTATTCCACCCCATCCCAGTTTAATGTTATTTTTCATTCCCCTGCGCTGCACCTCGAGGGAAATCATTTGCTTCATTTCCCGCAAAGAATCAAAAGCGCCGTAGTCCAGATAGCGGCGGTAAATAAAAGGGTTTAATCGTTTCAGCAGTTGGTTACCGGCTTCTTGATTGCCGGCTACAACCCGGGCCCGAATCAAGGCGTATCGTTCCCACTCCCGGCCCTGCTCCTGGTAATAGTTTTCGATTGCGTCAAAATGCATGACCAACGGGCCGTTTTCACCGTAAGGCCGCAGTCTCAAATCGGTTCGGAATACGAATCCATCATCAGTGGGGTGACTGAGGACCTTGATCAGCTGGCGGCCTAAACGGGTAAAAAAAACGTCATTATTCACCGATTGCGCGCAGCCGGTTGTATGGCCGGCTCTGGGGTAAGTGAAGATCAGATCGATATCGGACGAGAAATTTAACTCTCTGGCCCCCAATTTGCCTAAGCCCAGAACAACCAGTTCCTGGCGGGAGCCATCTTCGGCCGTTGGTTCACCAAAGTGATCCGCAAGCCAGCGGGTAAGAATTGCAACGGTCTGTTGCAGGCAGGTGTCCGCCATGTCGGATAGATCGGTGACCGTTTCCACCAAATCACTCCAACCGCACAGATCCCGGAATGCTATTCGGAGCATTTCCCGGCGTCGAAAGATACGCAACTTTCGAATTAATGCCGCCTCACCTGTGATATCGCCAAGGATTTTTTTTAATTTTTGATCATAGTCTTTTGGGGTATAGCGATGCTGTAGGTCGCCGCTGTCAATCAGGTCGGATATAAATGCAGGGTCGCGGATGCAGTTGTCGGCAACAAAGTTGCTAAATACAAACACACGCTGAAGGGCGTCTAAAATTTGTGGATCTTGCGATAGATTGATGCCGGCTTTTTTAGATGAATCTTTAAACGCCTCCCATTTTGTTTGCATGTCCGCTATGAGTATGTCGGGAAGGTCGTTCATATTGGGTCAAGTTACTATCTCCGGCTTCGGTGCCAAAACCAATTGTGTTGCCGATGGGCTCAGTTTTTGGAGTAATGGATTACTGGAGCAACGGAGTGCTGGAGGGCCAAATGGGTGAGCATAGGATCAGATTAATTATGCAGTACTCCAATACTCCAGCACTTCCTTGTCATTAGCCGAACGTTTGCCGCATCAGAGACGAATTGACTGTTGAAAAATAGACAGCGTTCGGATGAACTATTTGATATACCCCCAATCCACCAGGCGGCGATAGGCGTGCTGGGCATATTGGCCCTGTTGGACGGCTTGCAAAAAGCTGTGATAGTGTTGGGCTGCCTGCTTTTTGTTGCCCATGCCTTCCTGGCTGTAACCTTTAAAGAACGTAATATTTGGATTGCCCGGCAGCAGCCCATCATATGTATCGAATTCTTCGTAGGCCCCTTCGAAATCCTCTAGCTGGATCTTGGAAAATCCTCCCAGGTGATAGGCCTGGGCTTCCTGAGGATAGGCTTTCTGGGCCATTTCAGCATACTGGCGCCCGGCCGCGTATTTTTTTTGAATCAATTTCGTTTTAGACATCATGCACAGGGCGACGTAATCATCGGGTGCCTGTTTCAACGCCCGTTGAAAATGAGCGGCGGCGGTATCATATTGGCGTTTGGCCAGCTGACTTTGACCTTTTTCAATTTGTTGGATGGCTCCTTTCCGGACCCGTAGCCGAGCGGTCTGGTCCATATAGCGGTCGCGATTCAGGGGTCCCTTCAGCGCGGACCGGTACTGGGTATTGGCCATCTGAACGGCCGTATCGTAGCGTTCCTGGCTCATAGGATGAGTGGCGAATAACAGGTCGACACTGGTGGACTTATGTTTTGACATGCTATTGAGCATTTCCATCAGACCGACAAATCCTTCAGAGCCGTAGCCGGCGCCCACCATATATTTCATGCCCAGGGCATCTGCTTCGCGTTCATTATCGCGGCTGTATGACGCCAGCAGGGCGCCGGCGCTGATCTGGCCCAGTTGACCCGCCAGGTCTCCCAGGACCGCGCTCTGGGTTCCGGCCAGTACCGAAACGCCGCCGACCACCGCCTGGGTAAGCATGCCTTTTGACATTTGCTCGGCCGAATGCCGGGCATTGACATGGCCCAGCTCGTGGCCCAGCAGGGCGGCCAGTTCGGCTTCGTTTTCCAGCGACAGCATAATGCCGCGGGTGGCGGCAATGGTGCCGCCGGGGAAAGCATAGGCGTTGACATAGGTGGCGTTTACCACCCGGAACGAATAGGGCATGTGGGCCCGGTGGGACTTGGCGGCCATGTCGTTGCCCACCTGACTGACATAGCTGTTGAGTTGACTGTCCTGCACCGCCCCGTAATCGCTTGATATCTGTATGGGCGAATACTGGCGGTCGATTTGAACTTCGGTATCCTCTGATACGAGCATTAACTGCTTTCTGCCGGTGACCGGGTCCGTGGCGCATCCGAATATATAGCCGGCGGCGGCCATTGATGATAGCCACAAAAAATCACGGCGGGTCAGTGCACCTTTTTTTCTTCGGCTTATATGTTTGTTTGACATTCAGTCTTCCTTTTCTGGTGTTTGGTTTTTAATTCAAAGGTGTCAGGATGACGAATATGCTGAGATGTTTATATAAAATAAAGACCTGTACTTGTCAAAATAATACCTGATCTGGGGTATTTTCGTTCGAAAATCCGGGGATAAACAAAAAGGGCCGCAGCCGGTAAAGCCGGTTGGGGCCCGGAAAGCTTTGTTGGAAGGTTGCTCTATCTGCCTTGGCAGACCACACAGCCATTGGGGTCTCCCAGTTGAGTGCCCATCTGATAAATCTGTTTGGCCATCTCGGAATTATGCGCCCGGATCAGTTCGATACCCATATGGCATTTAGCAGGCGATAGGCAACCGGTATTGGGAGCGGGATACCCGGCGGGGTCCATCTCGGGTAGCGGGCCAGCCGCAAAGGACAATGAAGGTAAGAGGATCATCAAGGGGGTGGTAAAAACCAAAAGAACCCCTCGCTGCCGACTTGCCCGTAACGGCGGCAGACGGTTCCAAATCTTACATTTTTGTAAAATTTAGGGGCAAGATGCGACAATTATGTATGATTTTTGTTAATTGACTTTCAGGCGTTCGCGCAGATACAGTGCTGATGGGCATCTGTGACTTTTACAATGTGGCACGATCATTGCGAAAGAAGAGGGCTCGTTCGGGCGTCATTCGCTTTCTGGTTTTTCGGACCAGCGCTGTTTCAAATCAATTTTTTGTTTTTCATGTTGAAATAATATGATATAAGCGACGGATTGATGAAGCCCGGCGGACTATAAAAAGGGGGGCTTTCAGCTAAAATTAAAAGAAGGGAGACGCCGCATTTAATTGTTCCCAGCTAGGGTTACATTGAGGTGCTGGCTGGCATTGTAACAGACCAAACAGTTTCTTCCGGTCAAGGATCGGAAACCATACCCCTATGATGCCCCGCGTGTTTTACGGCAGGTCTTCAGTTTTTAAACGGTCTTTTCTGGGACCCGCCACACGCCTCCGCTAAACTCCCGAGAAAAATTCTGACGATGAAACGATTAAAAACCATAACTTGAACCTATCTCAAAATGAGATCGGTTCTTGTAGCTTGTCCTGCCTGAAGCGATACGCTAGCTGATCCGAATCCTTTACCGACAACGCATAGATTCCATCGCCAGGGCGATTTTATCCCTGTTGGGTGAAACCTGACAGGATTTTTCATCTTTAACCAAAAAGGAGATTGTTTCCCATGTGTCGCTTATTTGCCATTACCAGCCAGGAGCCGCTATCACCAATGGTTGCCATGAAGGCGCTCGATGTGATGCGCGAAGGTCATGATTGCTCGGGCGTGGGGATTTTCCTGCGTGATCTGGCCGGTCCTTTTGAGGAAATTAAAGATGCTCCCATCTTATCGGGTATATTCAGCGATAAAGGTTTAAAGCGGTTAGACACCTTCATGATGGATATCGGCTTTATGACCAAATATAAAATTTCAGTCAAATTGCCCAAAGTCCCCCCGCCCGGGGTCCCCAAACGGGATGTCTATCTGATTCGGGCTTATGAATATCCGGAGGAGTGGGAGGATATGAGCCAATCCCAGCTTTACGATCAGCTGCTTAAAATCAGACTTCAGCTCAGAGCGATGGGGGAGGAGAAAAAAGACATGATCGTCTTTTCCTTCTGGCCGGATGTCATTATGATCAAAGAAATCGGAGACCCCATGCTGGTGGCCGAGCACCTGAATCTGGACCGCAAAGAGTTGAATGCCAGGGTCATAATGGCTCAGGGGCGGCAAAATACCAATTATGCCATTACGCTGTATGCCTGTCACCCGTTTTTCATCCAGGGCTATGCGACCATGACCAATGGCGAAAATACCGCCTTCGTACCGATTCGATCATTTTTGGAGTCCCGGGGGTTCGATGGCTATACCGGCTATCAATCCGATTCAGAGGTTTTCACCCATATCCTGCATTACGCGGTTACCAAACTCGGGCTTAGCATCGAGGCCTATAAACACGTTATCACGCCGCTGCAGGATGAAGATTTGCAGAATCATCCGAATCGACATTTTTTAAGAAATCTGAAGCAAACCTGCCGCCCGTTGATCATCGATGGGCCCAACTGTGTCATCGGCTGTTTGCCGGACCACAGTGTGTTTATGGTGCAGGATCGTAAGAAACTCCGGCCGGGCGTGGTTGGCGGTAAGTCCGGGGTATATGCATTTTCGTCAGAACTGTGCGGCCTGGATGCGGCCATCCCGAATCGGGACAAGAGCAAAGATTTTCAACCCATGCATCTGGACACGGCTTTCGTCGGTCCCGGGCGTCAGGAGGTTATGCTATGGAACCAGAAAGACCCATTGCCCCTTCCACACTGAGTGTCAAAGACTTACCGTGGCAGATTTTATGGGACCTGGAAAAGTGTACACTTTGCGGCAAGTGCACGGCTGTCTGTCCTGTGAATGCCATTGAATTGGGGGTATTTCGCAAGCGCATCTTAGAACCACCTGCGGATATCACCCTGGAGACGGCCGCGGCTTTCAAAAGTTATTACGGGATCCGGCAGAAAACAGATCCGGCTTACCGATGTGTCGGCTGTGCCATGTGCACCATGGTCTGCCCCAATGATGCCATTGTGCCCTGTCGCACGGATGAAACAGACAAACTTAAATTTCACGTTGACCAGGGCGGTCAGCCCCGCCGACGGGGTGGGCGGCGCAATATGCCCGGAGGCGTCTTAGACCGCTTGAAATTTATCCGCATTTCGATGTTGACCGATCCGGCTCTGGATGCCGGCCGTCACGAATTTGAACTGCGCACCCTGCTGGGGCGCGTCTTGCCACCCGAAGAGAATTTGAAATTTTTAAGCGTCAATGGCTGGATTCCTCCGGTGCGCGAAATTTATCCTCTGATCATTGGCGCTATGTCGTTTGGTGCCCTGTCACCCACCATGTGGGAAGGGCTGCAAATGGGAGTCGCCTATCTAAATGAAGAACTCGGTATGCCGGTGCGAATTTGTACCGGCGAGGGCGGATGCCCACCGCGGTTGCTGCGATCCCGATTTATAAAATATGTCATTTTGCAGATTGCCAGCGGTTATTTTGGCTGGGATGAAACAATTCACGCTATCCCGGAAATGAAAGAAGACCCCTGCGCCATTGAAATCAAATACGGACAGGGAGCCAAACCCGGAGATGGTGGCTTGCTGATGTGGTACAAGGTCAACAAGCTGATTGCGGCCATCCGCGGGGTTCCCACTGGCGTGAATTTGCCGAGTCCGCCCACCCACCAGACCAAATACTCAATTGAGGAATCGGTGGCGAAAATGATTCAGTCCATGTACATGGCCTGGGGATTCCGGGTACCGGTTTATCCCAAAATTTCCGGCACCTCGACGGCGCTGGCGGTCTTAAACAACCTGACCCGCAACCCCTATGCCGCCGGGCTGGCCATCGACGGTGAAGATGGGGGTACGGGCGCCGCCTATAACGTATCCATGAATCACATGGGACACCCCATCGCCAGCAACATCCGTGACAGCTACCTAACGCTGGTGGAATTGGGAATGCAAAATCAGGTGCCGTTGCTGGCCGGCGGAGGGATCGGCAAGAGTGGAAACCTTGCAGCGAATGCGGCCGCACTGATCATGCTGGGCGCCAGCGGGGTGCAAATCGGCAAATATGTCATGCAGGCGGCTGCCGGCTGTCTGGGATCCGAATCCGATCGCTGCAACATCTGCAATATCGGCCTGTGCCCCAAGGGCATCACCTCCCAGGACCCGCGTTTGTACCGGCGGCTCGATGCCGAGCAGGTCGCCCAGAGACTGGTCGATCTTTATCTGAGCTTTGATACCGAGCTGAAAAAAATCGTGGCACCGCTGGGGCGATCCACCTCATTGCCCATCGGTATGTCCGATGCGCTGGGCATCGATGATCCCAATATAGCGGAACGGCTGAAGATAAAATATGTAGTTTGATTTGTTAAATTTGTTTGATTCGTTCAATTGGTTAAAAAAATTGCAACAATTGCTATCCAATAAGACCAATTAAACTAATGAAACCAATCAAACAGTTTTTTGGAGACCTCAAATGGATAAGCAACTGGCTGACAAAAACAAGGCCCCACGCATCATCTCCGGAAATTTTGGTGGTAAACGGGTGGAGACCAGAATCCTGGAGGAGCAGATTCAAGATGCCGTCTCTCAGGGCCAGCGCACTATTGAAATTCAGGCTTACGGACAACATGGCATTGGTGGGCGGCTCTGGAGCGCAGGGGCTGACAGCATTCAAGTTAAAATATCTGGCCACCCCGGACAACGGGTGGGTTCGATGGGCTTCCCCAACACGTTTATCGAAGTTCTGGGTCCGGCCTCAGATGATGTGGGCTGGCTGAATGCCGGGGCCGAAATCGTCATTCACGGCAATGCGGGCAACGGTTGCGCCAATGCCATGGCGCAGGGCAGAATTTCCATCGCCGGCAACATCGGTGCCCGTGGCATGACCATGACCAAACACAATCCACGCTTTGCACCGCCCGAGCTCTGGGTACTGGGTTCGGCCGGCGATTACTTCGGTGAATTCATGGCTGGTGGAATTGCCGTCATTTGCGGCCATGAGGCCCAAAACTCGAACAATGTTTTGGGCTATCGACCCTTTGTTGGAATGGTCGGTGGTAAGGTGTTCTTCCGCGGCCCCCATGCTGGCTACAGTCAGACCGACGCCAAACTGATTCCGATTGGCGATGCGGATTGGGAGTGGTTAATTGAGAATTTGAAAATATTTTTACAACGTATCGATCGATCCGAACTGCTCAAAGCGTTTTGCGACAAAGCCCAGTGGCAACTTCTAATGGCGCGCAGTGCTCAGGAAAAAGTGTCCAGCCGGATGCGATCCATGGCATCTTTTCGATCGAGTGTTTGGGACAAAGAGCTGGGCGAGGGTGGATTAATCGGCGATTTAACCCAGCTGGATCGCACCCCGATTGCGCTGATCACAAATAATTTCCTGCGGCGCTTCGTACCGGTTTGGGAAAACCGCAAATACGCGGCTCCCTGCGAGGCCACCTGTCCGACCGGCATTCCGGTACAGGAAAGATGGCGTTTGATTCGTGAAGGTCGTGTGGATGAGGCTGTCGATCTGGCTTTGAGCTATACGCCTTTTCCGGCATCGGTTTGTGGCTACCTGTGCCCGAACCTGTGCATGCAATCCTGTACGCGTCAAATTTCAGCCCTGGCACCGGTGGATGTCACCCAACTGGGCCAGGCGAGCCTGAAGGCCAAATTGCCTGAACTTCCGCCCGAAAGCGACAAGAAAATTGCGGTCGTTGGCGGTGGGCCGGCAGGGATATCCGTCGCCTGGCAACTGCGGCAGGCTGGGCACGCGGTCACGATTTACGAGGTTGCCACAAAGCTGGGCGGGAAAGTAACGCGCCAGATTCCCGCAAGCCGCATCCCGGAGGAAGTCATCACCGAGGAAATGCGACGGATTAAAAAAGTGATTCCGCGCGTCAATCTTCAGCAACCTCTGGGTGCCGAGGATATCAGCCGGCTCAAAGAAGATTTTGATTACGTCGTCCTTGCCACCGGTGCTCAGAAACCCAGGCGCCTTTCGATACCCGGCAATGAGCGGGCTCAGACCGCATTTGAATTTCTGGAAAACGCCAAAGCCAACAAGGTCAAAGTGGGTAAACATGTTATCATTATCGGTGCCGGCAATGTGGGCTGCGATGCGGCCGCCGAAGCCCACCGCTTAGGCGCGCGTAAGATTGCCTTGCTGGATATTCAGGAACCGCTGTCCTTCGGCAAAGAAAGGCAGGCGGCCGAGGCTGTGGGCGCCGAATTCAAATGGCCGGTGGTTACCGAGGAAATTACCGCCACCGGCGTTAAACTTTCCACCGGTGAGGTGTTACCGGCCGATACGGTTATTGTTTCCATTGGGGACGTGCCGGACCTGGATTTTATTCCCGCCAGCGTTCGGACCGAAAACGATTTTGTTAAAGTCAATCAGAACTACCAGACCTCGGACATGCAGATTTTTGCCATCGGCGATGTGGTTCGCCCGGGACTGCTGACTGAAGCCATTGGCTCGGGACGCATTGTGGCCCGCACGATTTGCGATATCATCGAAGGCAAACGCCCGGCTATGGACAAACGAGACATGATCGCTCGTCAGCGGGTGACACTGGAATATTTTGATCCGCGAATCACCGAGTTTGCCGATCTGGATCACTGCGGGTCGCAATGCTCATCCTGCGGTGCCTGCCGAGACTGTGGTATCTGCGTTGCCGTTTGCCCCCAGGCAGCCATCAACAGAAAAGCGCTCGAGAGTAACAGCTATGAATATGTCGTGGATGAAAACCGGTGCATCGGCTGCGGCTTTTGCGCCGGTGCCTGCCCGTGTGGCGTGTGGGACTTAGTCGAAAATACGCCTTTAGAATAGTTAAATTGGTTGAATTGGTTTGATTGGTTCGATTAGCTTTATGGCTTGTTTTTTTGATCCATATCCTCTAAACAAATTGAACCAATTTAACAAATAGAACAAAAGTGTTATTTTATGGATGCATTACTGGCACTGGAGGACGGCCGCACCTTTCCCTGCCGGTCCTTTACCGGACCGGGACAGGCAACCGGTGAGGTCGTGTTTAATACCAGCATGACCGGCTACCAGGAGGTTCTTACCGACCCCTCTTACAGCCGGCAAATGGTCGTTATGACCTATCCGCTGATCGGAAATTACGGGGTCAATCCGGAGGACATCGAATCCGGACGAATACAGGTGGCCGCTTTTATCATTAAGGAATATCAGCCCCATCCGAGTAATTATCGGTCAACGTCCAGCCTGGCAGATTACCTGATCGACCAGAATATAATGGGTGTAGAAGGTCTGGACACACGGGCCATCACCCGCCATATTCGCAATGCCGGCGCAATGCGGGCCGTTATCTCCACAGACGATTTTACACCGGCTTCTTTAGTGAAAAAAGCCAATGAAATTCCCCAGATGGCCGGATTAAACCTTGCAAAAGAGGTGACGACCCTGCAGCCCTTTTGCTGGGAAAACGGCAAACCACAAGTTTTCAATCCCGACAAACGCCCTCTGGATCAGACGGTCTGGCAGCATCGCGGGGCCAAACCTTCAGTCGTAGCTTTTGATTTTGGTATTAAATTCAATATTTTGCGGAAACTTCAGCAGGCCGGATTTGAGCTCGTGGTGGTTCCGTCTTCGACATCCGCCGCCACGATTCAAGCCATGGCGCCCGACGGTATCTTCCTTTCAAACGGCCCGGGCGACCCCGAGCCGGTTAGCGATGCCATTCAGACCATACGATCGCTATTGGACTATCGACCGATTTTCGGAATTTGTCTGGGGCACCAGCTCCTCGGGCTGGCGCTGGGCGCAAAAACTTTTAAGTTGAAATTCGGCCATCGCGGTGCTAACCAACCGGTCAAAAATTTTAGATCCGGAAAGGTCGAAATTACCTCCCAGAACCATGGTTTTGCAGTTGATACGGAATCGCTCCAGGAAAATGATGTTGAAATCACCCATATTAACCTGAATGACAACACCCTGGAGGGCTTTCGGCACCGCAAATACCCGATCTTTTCGGTGCAATACCATCCTGAAGCATCACCAGGTCCGCATGATGCACGTTATCTTTTCGATGAGTTCAAGGCATTGATGAAATAAGGTTTGATTGGTTCAATTGGTTGGACCGTTATCTCTGATTGCACCGTAACCAATCAAACGAATAAAACCAATTAAACCAATTCAACAAGCGATTTTCGAATGCCCAAACGAACCGACATCCGCCGAATTTTAATCATCGGTGCCGGCCCGATTATCATCAGCCAGGCCTGTGAATTCGATTATTCCGGGACCCAGGCCTGCAAGGCACTCAAAGAGGAAGGCTTTGATGTCATCCTGGTCAACTCCAATCCGGCCACCATCATGACCGATCCCGACACGGCTGATCGAACCTATATCGAGCCGGTGACACCCGAAGCGGTCTCACTGATCATTGAGCGCGAAAAACCCGATGCCCTGCTGCCAACCCTTGGCGGGCAGACCGGCCTGAACACGGCCATCGAGGTTGCCCAAAGAGGGATTCTGGAGAAGTTCGGCGTTGAAATGATCGGTGCTTCTACATCGGCCATAAAAAAAGCTGAAGATCGCGATCTGTTTCGCCGGGCCATGACCAACATAGGATTGCGCATCCCGCAGAGCGGGATCGCCGAAAGCATGGGGGAGGTCCGCCAAATTGCCGATCGGATCGGATATCCCATAATTGTGCGTCCCAGTTTCACCCTCGGCGGCACCGGCGGCGGTGTGGCTTACAACGCCGATGATCTTTACCAGCTTTCCCGGGCCGGTCTGGATGCCAGCCTGATCGGCCAGGTCATGCTCGAAGAATCGGTGATGGGCTGGAAGGAATATGAACTGGAAGTCATGCGCGACAGGCAAGACAATGTGGTCATTGTCTGTTCGATTGAAAACGTGGATCCCATGGGAATCCACACTGGCGACAGCATCACGGTGGCTCCGGCCCAAACCCTCAGTGACAAGGAATATCAGATGATGCGCAACGGGGCAATTGCCATCATGCGCGAAATCGGGGTCGATACCGGCGGATCAAATGTGCAGTTTGCCATTAATCCCGCAGATGGCGAGATGGTGGTTATTGAAATGAACCCCAGGGTGTCACGCAGCTCTGCATTGGCATCCAAGGCCACCGGTTTTCCGATTGCCAAGATTGCCGCCAAGCTGGCGGTAGGCTATACTCTCGATGAAATCGCCAACGACATTACCGGTGAAACCCTGGCCTGCTTTGAACCGACCCTGGACTACTGTGTGGTCAAAGTGCCGCGCTGGACATTTGAAAAATTTCCCGAAACCCCGGATTTTCTTACCACTTCAATGAAATCGGTGGGCGAAACCATGGCCATTGGCCGGACCTTCAAAGAGGCCCTGCAAAAGGGAGTACGCTCCCTTGAAATCGGCCGCTACGGTCTGGGAGCGGACGGTAAAGGCCCGGCCCGGGACCCGGGCGTTGAAAACTGGCTGCCATCTCAATCTGAAATCCAGCAAAAACTGACCTCACCCAACTCGCAACGCATTTTTTATCTGCGCTACGCCCTTTTAATGGGGATTCCGGTGCGCACGATTTACCGAATGACCGGAATCGATCCGTGGTTTATTCATCAGATCGCACAAATTGTTGACCTGGAGCAGCAAATTCAAACTGCGGGCGCAACACTGTCGGATGCGCTGCTCAAGCAGGCCAAAGAATGGGGCTTTTCAGACGTTCAGCTGGCACACTTAACAGGTGTTGCAGAATCAGACATCAAAAAAAGGCGGGCAGCTCTGGGGTTGCGACCGGTATACAAACTGGTGGACACCTGTGCAGCTGAATTCAAAGCGGCCACCCCCTATTATTACTCCACCTATGAATTGGAAAACGAGGCCCGGATATCGGATGGCAAAAAGGTAATGATTCTCGGCGGTGGCCCCAACCGCATCGGGCAGGGAATCGAATTTGACTACTGTTGCGTGCATGCTTCTTTTGCACTGCGCGAAGAAGGTGTCGAAAGCATCATGGTCAACAGCAATCCTGAGACCGTCAGCACGGATTACGACACCTCCGACAAATTGTATTTTGAACCCCTGACCCATGAAGACGTGCTCCACATCGTGGAAACCGAAAATCCGATGGGTGTTATTGTGCAATTTGGCGGCCAGACGCCGCTGAACCTCTCAGTCGGGCTGCATGCTGCCGGAGTTTCGATTCTGGGAACACAGCCCGAGAGTATCGATCGGGCCGAAGACCGCAAGCTGTTTCAGGCCATGCTCAAAAAGCTCGGTCTGGTACAGCCGGCCAACGGTACGGCGTTAAACGGTGATGATGCCTTGAAGGTAGCAGAAACCATCGGTTATCCGCTGGTGGTGCGCCCCTCTTATGTGCTCGGCGGGCGGGCCATGAAAATTGTCTACGATCAAGCCGGGCTTGAAAATTTTACCCGTCTGGCGATTTTAGCTTCACCCGGTTATCCGGTCCTGATTGATAAATTTGTCGAGGATGCGTTTGAATTTGATGTCGATGCCATCTCCGACGGTCAGACCACGATTATCGGCGGCATCATGGAGCATATCGAGGAAGCCGGTGTGCATTCGGGTGACTCGGCCTGTGTGCTGCCGCCGGTCAATATTGAACCGCAATTTCTCGACCAGATCACCCGGGCCACCAAAGCCATGGCCAGCGAGCTAAAAGTGGTGGGCCTGATGAATGTCCAGTACGCCTTGAAAGACGGCCAGCTGTATGTGCTGGAAGTCAACCCCAGGGCATCCCGCACGATTCCCTTTGTCAGCAAGGCCACCGGCGTGCCCCTGGCCAAGCTGGCCACCAAAGTGATGCTGGGCCGCTCGCTGGAAGAGCTGGGTTTAACTGCTGAAATCGTTCCCGCGCACCTGTCGGTCAAGGAGGCTGTGCTGCCTTTTGATCGCTTTCCGGATGTGGATATTTTACTGGGTCCTGAAATGAAATCCACCGGGGAGGTCATGGGGATCGGGGCGGACTTCGGGTCGGCCTATGCCAAGGCTCAGCTGGGCGCAGGTCAGAATTTACCGACCAGCGGCACGGTATTTATCAGCGTAATCGACGCTGATAAAAAGACCGTACTGCCCGTGGCCGCCAAATATCGGGATGCCGGATTTGATATTATGGCCACCCATGGCACGTCTCAATTTTTGGCCGATCACGGGATCCCCAATAAAGCCGTCAACAAAGTATCCATCGGCCGGCCGCATGTGGTTGATGCCATCAAAAATTCCGAGATCCAGCTGATTATCAATACCTCCATCGGTGGCGAAACCCGGCGGGACGGCTACTACATCCGGCGCAATGCCCTGCGCTATAAAATCCCTTACGCGACCACAACGGCCGGCGGCATGGCGATTTTCAAGGCGATTGAAAGATTGCGCCATCAAAAAATGGCCGTTAAAACAATTCAGGAATATAATAGTGAAACTTGAATGTGTATATCAGGAGTATCCGGCCAAATGAAGATTGGAACAAAATCCAGTGTCAAGTATCAAATTTCAAGTTTCGACGATGACAAGCCCCGCGAAGCCTGCGGGATTTTTGGCATATTCAATCATCCTGAAGCCGCTGCCTTGACGTATTTTGGCCTTTACGCCTTGCAGCACCGGGGGCAGGAGAGCGCCGGGATCGCGGTTGCCAAGGACATGCAGATAACCGAGCACAAGGGCATGGGACTGGTATCAGATGTCTTCGACATGGACCATCTGTCTCAGCTGGACGGCGGCAGCGCCGTGGGGCACGTGCGCTATTCAACAACCGGCAGCTCCATTTTGACCAACGCCCAGCCCTTTCGGGTCCACCACCGCAAAAAATCCTACGCGGTGGCCCATAACGGCAATTTTACCAACGCGCACCTACTCAAGAATGAACTCGAAGCCGCCGGCTCCATTTTTCAGTCCACCATGGACAGTGAAATCTTTCTGCATCTCTTTGTCAAAAACCTCAAATCCGGGTTCGAAAAGGCATTGGTCGAAACAGTTTCGCAGCTGGAGGGCGCCTTTTCCATCATTATGCTGACCAGCAAAGGCGAGGTTATCGGAATTAAAGACCCCTATGGCTTTCGGCCATTGTGTCTCGGAAAACTGAACGGAAATTATGTGCTGGCTTCTGAAACCTGTGCCTTTGACCTGGTTGAAGCCGAATTTATCCGTGAAATTAATCCCGGCGAAATCGTGATTATCGGTGAAGACGGCATCAAAAGCATGCAACTGCCGCCCCCCCCGATCCGGGCGTTCTGTATCTTCGAATTTATCTATTTTGCACGTCCGGACAGCACGATTTACGGTCAAAACGTCTATTCGACACGCAAGGCCCATGGACGCTGTCTGGCCCGGGAAGCGCCCGTGGGTGCTGATCTGGTGATGCCGTTTCCCGATTCCGGAACCTACGCGGCATTAGGGTATTCGGAAGAATCCGGTATTCCATTCGAGATGGGCATGATTCGCAATCACTACGTCGGCCGGACCTTTATCCAGCCCACCCAGAGTATGCGGGATTTTGGCGTACGGATTAAACTGAATCCGGTCAAAGAGCTGCTTAAGGGAAAAGATCTGATTATTATTGAAGATTCCATCATCAGAGGCACCACCATTAAAACCCGCGTAAAGTCCTTGCGAAAATTAGGGGTGCGGCAGGTGCACATGCGGGTAGCCGGACCGCCGCACCGGTACCCTTGTCACTACGGAATCGATTTTTCAACCCGCGGCGAACTGATTGCAGCTCGCAAATCAGTTGCCGAACTCAAAGAATTTTTGGGTCTCGATTCCCTGCACTACCTGAGTATTGATGGGCTGTTGAATTCCACCGGCCTTGAGAATCCCAAGCAGCACTTTTGCAGAGCGTGCTTCGACGGGTGCTATCCGGTCCGGTTTGATGAGATGGTGTCTAAGGGTTGCCTTGAAGAATAGGTTCCCTTCATCGTCTTAACGGCTTAGGGGACAAGTCGGTTTAATTCATCGGGTTCAAAGGTTCAGCGGTTGGAATACAGAATACAGAAGATAGAGGCCAGCAATAAAACCTTGAACCTTGAACCCTGAACCTCTGAACCTGAAGACAAAGACCGAAATTTAATCAGCGACATACAGACATCCGTCAGTTATAAAATTTATAATAATTTCAATAACTAAAAAATTCCTCCTTGCCCTTTCAGCAGGGGCGGTATAAAATGATAACGTTATACCATTTTCAAACCCGCCCGGTTGCGCGGAGGAATGCATGCTCGAATCACGATATCTGAAGGACAATATTGAAAACATACAAAAATTGTTGGCCATCCCGGCCCTCAAAAATTTTGAAACCAAAAGCTTGGGAAAGCTGCTGCGACTGAGCAAAATTCGCGAATACGAAGACGGCGAGCAGATCATAAAAGAAGGGGATCGGGATCCCTGGCTCTATTTTTTACTTTCCGGCAAAATAAAAATCACCAAAGAAGGGCTGGAAATCGGCAGCATGGATAAAAAGGGCGAAATCTTTGGTGAAATGCGTATTATTGACAGCATGAGCCGATCGGCTACCGTTCAAGCTATTGGCAAAACCATGTGCCTGGCCGTAGACACCTCCGCCAAGAAAAGATTATCGCTGAGCAGCAGCGGCGCAGATGAGAAATTGGACTTCTTGCTGTTACTTTTCCGCATTTTTGCAGAATTTATGTCCATCCGTTTACGAGCCACCAATGAAGAGCTGATCATGGCCAAAAAGAAAGTCAAACGATTGATTGAACAATTATGACCTTCAGAAAAACCGTCGCTTTTTCTAAAGATTCCGCCAATCTTTTTTTTCATATTCTCACCGAATGCAACCTTAACTGCCGGCACTGCTATATCAACCCTGAACAGCATGGCAAAGGCCGTGTGCCCTTGAAAACCATCAAAGCCTGGCTGGATGTATTTTGCGGTGGCGGCGCAGCCCCCAATCTTATTTTTTTGGGTGGTGAGCCGACGCTGCATCCGAATTTGGCTGCGGCCGTCAAGTATGCGCACAGCCGGGCTTTCAATTCCATTACCATTGATACCAATGGATTTTTATTTCATGATATCCTCGACAAGGTGATTCCAGATGAGGTCGACTTTTTCAGCTTCAGCCTGGATGGCGCCACCCGCAAAACCAACGATGCAATTCGCGGGCACGGGTCCTATGACGCCTGTACAACAGGCCTCCGCAAGACCGTCTCTGCAGGTTTCGCGACCAGCCTGATTTATACGGTCAGCCGGGCCAATATAGCTGAATTAGAATCGATGCCGTTGCTTTTAAGCGATCTGGGGGTTGAGCGCTTTTTTATTCAGGTCATC
>JASFJF010000016.1:0-20585 GCA_050122255.1 Desulfobacterales bacterium | reverse complement strand
AAAATCGTGTTTAAAGGTCCGCGTCTGCGGATTAAAGGGGATATAGCGCGCCTGCCCGATGGCCGTGGCCACCAGCTCCTTGCCCGAACCGGTGGGCCCGAATATAAGTGTTGCAAAATCCTCCATACATTGAAAAAACGTACGGCGATAGCGCCGCATGTCGTGGGTGAAAATCGAATTCCAGACCGCCGCTCTGAGATTGGCCGCCACCGTTGATCTACCGATAATCGCCCGAAATATATACAGAAATGCCCTGCGCACCTGGAATATGCAGGCAAAAATATGCGCTGCTTCGCTTTTTTTGGGCAGGTCATAGCCGGGAATGTCAAACAGCAGGCCCCAGTAATGGTCGAACTCTTTGTAATAATCGTAGGTCTGGCCCTTTTTGGGATTCAAAATGTCCTTTTTAAACTGCTGGGCGTAATAATGGTAGACCAGAAACAGAACCGTGTCTTCATACAGTTCAAGCTCTTTGCGAGAGGCCGCCACCCCTTTGCGCAAGCGCTCCTGCAGTTTCAAAAGCAGGGGGTAAGCCCGGTCTGTAATCTTTTTGGTGTTGACCAGATGAAATTCAGGGTCATCTCCCAAAAGATTCCAGTCGGCCTTGGACTCATCAAAGACATTTCCCAGAGCGTCGCGCTCATACTGGATGCGCTCAGGCAGGAATGGGTTCACATAATTGAGCCTGGAAACCGTTTCGAGGAAACGTCGATCTTCAGGATTTAAAAACGCCATGGCGCCCTCCAGATGTTCAACCAACCTATGAAATAGATCTGTCTTTATACAAATATTGTACTATAATTTATACATATTTTGTACTTATTTTCCAGATTTTTTATGTTTTTTCGGACCATCAACCAGCCTGTAATAATTATATTCCATATTATTTCAGTTAGATAGATAATTTATAAATCCTGAATCCCGGTCCATGGCACAGGCATTGCTCTTAAAGCATGGTGAATCCATACTAAAGGAGGTTCACCATGAAAAAAGCCATCATTACGATCCTACTCATCGCAGTCTTTGGCATCACCGCTGGTTTCGGCCAGGCCGCCGGAATTCTGACACCGGTGGGATCACGTCATCAACCGATTCAAATTCGTGACCATCACGTCACAGTGGTCATCAACAACGGCTATGCCATGACCAAGGTCCAGCAGACGTTTTACAATCCAAACGCCGAAGACATTGAAGCCATGTATAGCTTTCCGCTACCCAAAAGCGCCAGCCTATCTGAGGTCACCATCTATGTGGGAGAGCGTGAAATTCATGGAGAGGTGCTGGAAAAACTAAAGGCCCAGCAGATCTATGAAGAAGAAAAAAACAAGGGAAATGATACCGGTCTGGCTGAAAAAGATGAATTTTACACTTTTGAATTCAAGGTTCATCCGGTGCCGGCCAACGCTGAAACTCGCATCCGCTTCCTTTACTACCAGCCGCTTCAGATCGACACCAGCATCGGTAGATATCTGTATCCGTTGGAAGAAGGCGGAACCGATGACGCCGGCATGAGCTTCTGGACCACCAATGCCAAAGTGGAAAATACCTTTTCCATGAATCTGGAATTAAAATCAGCCTATCCGATCGAAGATGTGCGCGTGCCCGGATTTGAAGCCGCTGCCACGATCAACAAGCTGGCCGAAGATCATTATAAAATGGAAATGCAACTGAGTGACATGAGCTTAACCCGTGATTTTGTTCTCTACTACCGCTTGCAGGACGATCTGCCCGGACGAATTGAAGTCATCCCCTTTCGCAATAATCAAAATGTGGACGGCACCTTTATGATGGTCATCACACCGGGCGTGGACTTAAAGCCGTTGACCAATGGGGCCGACTACTGCTTTGTGCTGGATATCTCCGGTAGTATGCAGGCCAAGATGGCCACCTTAAAACAGGGCGTCATGCAGTCCCTTGAAAAACTGAAACCTGAAGATCGCTTCCGGTTGGTTACCTTTGAAAGCCGGGCTCATGAGCTGACGCGCGACTGGCTGCCGGCCACTCATGAAAGCCTGGTCAAAGCGCAAAAGCTGTTGGAACCGCTCAATGCCAGAGGCAGCACCAACCTGTATGCCGGATTGGATTTAGGGCTCAAACGCCTAAATGATGACCGGGCGGTCAATATTGTGCTGGTCACCGATGCTGTTACCAACACGGGCATCGTCGATCCGGTCGAATTTCATAAGCTGATGCAAAAGGTGGATGTCCGCATATACGGCTTCTTGCTGGGCAACAGCGCCAACTGGCCCCTGATGCAAACCATTACTGAGGCTTCCGGCGGCTTCTACGACAGCATTTCAAACGTGGATGACATCATGGGCAAACTCATACTGGCGGGCAGCAAAATCCATTACGAGGCCCTGCTGGATGCCCGGGTGAAAATATCCGGCATCAAGGTCAGTGACCTGACCAAATCGACCTTTAAAAAAGTTTACCGCGGCCAGCAACTGGTCATCTTCGGAAAATACCATCAGGGCGGTAAGGCGCGGGTTACCCTGGAAGCCAGCCTGACCGGCGAAGATAAAACTTACACAAGTGAATTTGTCTTCCCGGATATCGATACGGACAATCCAGAACTGGAGCGGCTGTGGGCTCTGGCAACCATTGAGAAAATCGAGACCATGGAGCGCATCGGCAAAATGCAGCCGTCCGAGTCTGAAAATGCCATTCTTGATCTGGGATTGGGCTATCAGATCGTTACCGATCACACCTCTATGGTTGTGCTTTCTGATACGGCTTTCGCTGAGCGTGGTATCGAGCGTCATAACCAGACCCGTATCGCCCGTGAACAGCAGGCCCGGATCCAGCGCAGCCAGCAGCCTGCCCAGAATTACCGCGTGGATAAGCACAAACCGGCCTTTCAGCACCGGATTCCGAGATTGGGCGGTGGCGGTGGCGCCATCGATCCGGTCACCGGCGTGCTGGGAATTTTAGTCACGGCTGCCGGGGCTGTCAGATTGGCCACGAGAAGGAAAAAACGCTAAAATGGCGGCCCCAACTGAAACCGGCCTCGAGGCCATCATTATCCGCAAGGCAGTGGGGCGTGTTCCGTGCGCCTCACTGCTGCTCAGCCTGGCGGCGCTCATCATTCATCTGACCAACGGGCTGCGCGTGGGCCTGCTGTATGAACGCACCGCCCTGGCCGGCCTGGAGCTGTGGCGTGTGATGACCTGCCACTGGGTCCACCTAAACTGGGACCATTTGCTCTGGTCGGGAGCGACGTTTTTATGCCTTGGTGTCGTGTGTGAAATCCTGGACAGGAAAAGGACTTGCCAGACCCTGGCTATCGCGGCGCTTCTCATTCCAGTAACCATCTGGTGGGGGCGGCCGGACCTTGATGTCTACGGTGGATTATCGGGGCTGGATTGTGCTCTTTACGCTTTGCTGTTTACCTTGCTTATCAAACCGGAAATCAGAACCGGCAACCGGATGTGGGCTGCATTCTATGCGGTCGGGTTGGTGGCCCTGCTGGCCAAAGTCGTTTACGAAACAATAACCGATCAGACCATATTTGTCGCCAATACCCATTCCGGCATGGTCCCGGTTCCGTTGTCTCACCTGGTGGGCGGGTTTGTGGGGTTCATCGTCGGCGTTCGCAAGGCAAAATAATCGTCTGGTTGCAAACAGAATTGTTTAATACCGCTGGAAAGGTTTGTTCGGCTGCAGCCATTCAGCATATGCCTATTCCGGCGTTACCCAGATTTGCTCGAGCGGGTGGATCATCTTATATTTATCTGGATTTTTTTGAATGAAATCCCAGATGTCGTCAGGCTGAGCGGCGCCGGGTTCGACATCGAAGTACTTTCCGGCTTTGGCAAAGGCATATGCGACCAGCCAGGAACAAATCGGATAATTTTTGCTTTGCATAACTTTTCGAAAGACGTAAGCGCCCAGAAGCAACCAGTCCAACAGGTGCCCGATTATCGTAAAAATGCCATATCTTTTGCCCACCTGTTCGACCGCCTTTTCAACAATGGTATCTGTTTCCTTGGGCGTCAGATTGATCGGGCGATAGATGGCGACCTTGTCGTGGCTGAACGGGCCGTAACGTTTCCATAGCATATGTTTACGCACGCGCAGAAGGGTTTCAACGACCTCACAACTGTCCAGGCCTCCTTCCGTTACCACAATTCCGGTGTGGTTTACCCGGGTTCGACTCTCGCCGATGGTGCGCGTGAAAAAACGAATGAGTTTCGATAAAAACCCAGCACCATAGGTCAAGAATACATCACCTGGAAGCAGTATGATCTTATCCACACACGCCTCCTTAATCTTATTAGAAGTGAAAAATAAGATTGGATACCTGAAAAAAAGAAAATTTTGAAAATGATTTTAACCGTTGCGCACTGCAGGAAACCAAAATTTTTATACATTAATCATATGATAAGGGTCAAATACAAATTAATGCGGTAATACTCGATATGTCGCCGCCGGGCGCATTTTGCGCCACTTAATGACTGGTAATCGATTGTCGCGCCGCGCCCGTGTAAATGGCCACCAGGGCAATCATGACACCCAGCCAGTTGAGTGTCGTGGTCGGTCTGTGAAAGAAAAAAACATCCCACACAAATGCCAGCGCGGGCTGGAGCAGCAGAATCAAACCTGAAAAGGAGGCACGAATTTTCGGCAGGGCGTTGGTAATCAAAAGCCAGCCAACGGTGTGGCTGAGCAGGCCCAGGGCCAAAAGGGCCAACACACTCTGTAGATCGGGTATCTGAAAGGAACCTTGCCTGTAAACAATATCGGCCCCCAAAAAACCAGCGGTGGTCAGGGAAACCATCATCAGCACATAGAAAAATGAGGTGCCCATCTGGTCGGCCTGCAGCTGACGAAGCGTCAGTAAAAATCCCGCATAACAGACAGCCGCTGCCAGACCATAGAGAACTCCGATGCGGTAAGTGGGTTCCAAGTGGGACCAGTCAACTCCCACAATCATAAACAGACCGACAAATGCAAGCGGCAGGGAAATCAGGAATATGAGCCGCAGCGGTTCCTTTAAAAATAGTACGCCGACTGCCGCCAGGATAAATACCTGGAAATTTGGCAGAATTGTACCCAAGCCCGGGCCGATGTATTGAATGCTATAATGATACAACCACAGGTCCAGAGCCAGCAGCAGACCGCATAACAAGCTTAACAGCAGATGGCGAGTGCCGGGCCAGCGAAGCTCGCGCCGGTACAGGGCAGCAACTACTAACGCGAAGCCACCGATAAAAACGCGGTAAAATGCCGACACATTGGGCATCACATGAGCTACTTTGACCCAGACACCGGAAAAACTGATCAGCACGGCGCCAACGGTAAGGCTCAACAAGGTAAGCTGCTTGATCTTGCTTTTGCGGACAGATGCGTCGTTCATAGGGTTGAGGTTGGCCCTGTTATTAAGGGGTTGCTCATTGCATAAGTGCACCCAAAGCAACCCAATATTAAAAAATGTATATAACCATCTACAGTGTCTTCGTCGGTTATAATGGGAGCGCCATATTATAAATCCTATCAATCATTTTTGACGGTTATATAAAATATAATGAAAATCATCTAAATTTCAGCCCCGGATCATTTAATACGCTTGCAAGTCCGAGGCATGCCTATTATGGTAATCTAGCGATTTTTGCAAGCATTCATTATCAGCGTATACATATTCTTTTACGGTTATGCAGAAAGCTCAAGTGATGCCTATTTAACCACCTTGGGCACGAAGGACACAAAAAGAAAAAGTAAATTTAGGTATTTGCCTTTGTGATCTTCGTGCTCTGGTGAGATAATGTCAGACGTATCCAACTGGAGTTTCCCAGATAACCGCGTATTATATTTTAAAAGCGGACAGATGTCATTCTGGCAGGCATAAAGGTTTAGATGAAAAATACATCCCATCAATTTGTCAACTATTATGATTTACTAAAGATCGATCCAAAAGCCGGATCCAAGGAAATCAAACAGGCTTATCTCGAACAGGTCAAGCGCTGGCATCCGGACAAAAACCCCGGCCGCAGCGCAGAGGCGGAAGAAAAGACCAAAGTGCTCAACCAGGCCTACCACATACTGGGCGATGCCGATCGGCGTAAAAACTACGATCGCATGCTGCGGTTCACCCGAGGCAAGGATTACAGCGAATTTGTAAACGACGAGGCCTTTCGCAATAAAATCAACAAAGCCTATCCTTCATTAAAAAAAGTCCTCGAGAATGTGCGTGAGCTTTACGCGCTCTTTAAAGATGCGGTCAAAGGCGATTATAAATTCCACCCGGCCAGTGTCGCCATGGTCGGGGGCGGATTGCTTTATTTCATTCTGCCAGCTGATCTGATCCCGGATTTCATTCCCCTAGTCGGATATTTAGATGACCTGGCGGTTTTAACCACGATAATGAACTCTCTTAAAGGCGAAATTAACGCCTATCGCAGCTGGAAGGAAACCGGCAAAAAACAACGCTTCAATCAATCCGACAACACCTAAATTGTGCTCACCGCAAAAAAACAATCAGATTTAAAATTTTTGTTGATTTCTTAAATTTTATTATATATAGATTAGAGTCTATTTTAATTGATCAGCTTGTTTATACTCGTTGAATATTGTTCAGCAACATTACACTAATTAAATTATTGTTGGAGGCTTTAAATGTTAAAAATCAATTCGAACCTGAAATTTGTGGTGGTCCTGGCGGCAATTTCTGGGCTTGTTTTTCTTGTTGGCTGTGGGGATTCGCAGGAAAAGCAGCAAATGAGCGCTTTTATACAGGAATTTGGCTCAACGGTCCAGGAATACGCCAAGGCTGAAGATGGTCAGAAGGCTGAATTAGAGACGAAATTATCGACTTTGATGGAAAAATGGACCCAGATGAAAATGGACATGGGCAGTGAGATTACGCCCCAGGTCTTAGACAAGCTGGATGCTGAATTTCAAAAATATGCCAAGGAATTTAAAACCATTTCGGGGAAGTCATAAGATATAAATCTCTTTGTTAGCAAGAACGAGCGGTATTTTCGACGCTTCAAGATTTAACTGCGATATTACGACCCCTCCTTAACTTCTCTTTGTAAAACGATTTCGCGGGGCGCGGGTAAATTGCGCCCTGCCTTTTTTGGACCGGCCTCATCTTTCTCAAAAAACCATAATTGTTCGTCAAAAACAAACCGCCTGTTTTTTCATCCGGCCAAACCTGAAATGCGCTTGCTAAATCCCGTAAACTTATGTACTTTCGCCTGTGTGCCGGTAGAAAACAACAAACCCATTCTATTATACTGAATATTTTTGAATCGATTGATTAGAAGTAAAAGCCATGGGTATCAAACGCATACGATCCTATTTTGAAGGCAAAATAAAAAAAAGCCGAGATTTTTTTAAGCGGTACACCACTGGAATGAACCGCAAAGAAATCGAGCGGATGCTGCACAAAGACACGCTCGAAGCCCTAACCTATTACAAAGAAAAAACCTCGCTTGCCGACAGCCCGCTTGAAAAAAAATCGCTGAAATCAAAGATCAGCGCCTTTAAAGAAATCTTTATGAGTTTTTTGATGCAGCTGACGCCGGCACGCCGCTTTTTTTATGGCGTCGGTTTCTGCGGTTTTGTGATCGGAATGATTGCAGCAAAAGATTTGTGGATCCTGTGTGCTTTTTTAATCTTAAATTTGTTGCTGGCCCTGGAACTGGCCGACAAACTGACCACCCGCGACGAGCTTGAAATCGCGCGCGAAATCCAGGTCAGTTTGGAGCCCAAAGAGCTGCCCGAGTTTCCCGGTTTTTCCGTATCTTTCTCTTCCAAACCGGCAAAAATCGTGGGCGGCGATTTTTTCAACGTCGTCAAACGCAATGACCACCAGATGCTGAGCATTCTCGGCGATGTCGCCGGCAAGGGCATCCCGGCGGCGCTATATGCCGCTCACATTCAGAGCATGTTTGAGTCGCTTTCTGAGCAGAGCACCTCGCCTGCGAGTATCTTAAATGATTTGAATCATCTGATCTGCAGGCGTTTACGCGAGGGCGATTTTATTACGGCTGTCATCGCGTTTTTTGAATCCGGGCAAAAGGCCTTGACCATCGCGCGTGCCGGGCACAACTGGCCGCTGTATTATCGCGCCCAAACCCAAACTATCGAGTCCCTCAAAACCAGAGGTGTGTGCCTGGGTATCGACCAGGACATGGGGTTTTCGTCATGCCTCGAAGAAAAGTCAATTCCGGTTAAAAGCGGAGATGTACTACTACTTTACTCGGACGGTATCACTGAAGCCATGAATCCGAGCCATCACCTGTTTGATCAGTCCCGCCTGGAATCAGCCCTCAGAGAAAGTGCTCATTTTCCGGCCGAAAAGATCATCGAGCGCATCAACTTGCGACTCGATGAGTTCATCCAATCCGAAGAACCGCATGACGACGTAACGATGGTTGCCATCAAGGTAAAATAGATTTTACGCGCACTTCGATCCGTGATCGCCGGGCACCTGAAATGATGGGTCGGGTTCAATCCTGGATGGTTTTTTGCAAATTCAAAACATGGGAAATAAGAAAGTACTTCTGTCAAACTTGATCACATAGTGCAGTGAGTTATCCGTCTCGCTTACAGCGGGGCTGACAATTCATGTGGTGTTCAAATCATGAAAAGCATTGCAACCCTTCATGTAACGAATTCGTCCGGTCCGTAAATCTGCTCGATCTCTTCGGCAAATTTTTCGTAGATATTGGCACGCCTGACTTTCATGGTGGCCGTCATTTCATCGTCATCGTGATCGAGCTCCTTGGTCAGGAGCAAAAATTTGCGGACATTTTCTACCCGAGCAAAGCGCTCGTTGACGTCGTCCACCTCCTGTTGAATCAGCCTTTTTACCTCGGGCAGCGTGGCTAGCGATTTAAAATTGGTGTACGGCAGGCGCTGATCGGTGGCCCACTTGCCTGTATTTTCAAAGTCGATTTGAATCAATGCGGAAACAAATTTTTTGCCATCACCGAGTATAATGGCCTCCTTGACGTAGGGGCTGACTTTTAACTCGTTTTCCAGTAACGAGGGCGCGATATTTTTGCCCCCAGAGGTAATCAGGATATCTTTTTTACGGTCAACGATGGACACGTGCCCGTCAGCGTCTACTTCTGCAATATCGCCGGTCAGAAGCCACCCATCCACAACGGTTTTTTCAGTGGCCCCGGGATTTTTATAATAGCCGGCAAAGATACTCGGCCCCCGCTTCATCAGCTCCCCATCCGGGCCAATCTGATAAATAATGCAGCTGACCGGCTTGCCCACGGTGCCCAGCTTAATGTCACTGCCCATATGGATAAATGAAAGCCCGGTGCATTCAGTCATGCCGTAGCCTTCCTTGGCCTGAATGCCGATGGCATGAAAAAAGCGCAGCACTTCCGGGCTGACCTTGGCTGCTGCTGAAAAACACAGGTGCACTTTGCGAAGCCCCACATAGTTTTGCAACGCCCGAAACATAAACCCGTAAGCGACCCACCCGCCCAGCTTCAGGGCCGGGCCGATTTTCTTTTGGGCCAATCGCCGGTCACAGACCCGGTACCCGATAGTCATGCACTTTTTAAAAAGCCAGCGTTTAAGCCAGCTGGAATCTTTAATTTTGACGGTAATGGAGCTTTGAAGCTTTTCCCAGATACGGGGAACACCCAGAAAAATGGTCGGTGCAATTTCTCTAAGATCGCTCTGGATGGTAGCCACGCTCTCGGCAAAGTTGACCGTGATCCCCAGATGGATCGGCAGATACAGGCTAAAAATCTGCTCGGCGACATGACAGAGCGGCAAATAGGATACGACGCTGTCCTTTTCATCAGCTTCCAGCGCCTCGGATGTCGCCAGGGTGGTAGCCTCTATGTTGCGGTGGCTTACCATGGCCCCTTTGGGCAGACCGGTGGTGCCCGAAGTGTAAATCATCATGCAGACATCCTCGGCCCGGCCTTTTAGCACCTCATGTTCAAAAAGATCGGGTTGCTCCCGGGCCAGCTCCCGGCCCTGGTCCTCCACGGCTTTGAGGGAGAGGATGTTGTCTTGGGGATAATTTCTCAGCCCTTTCATGTCTTTGACAATGATCTTTTTAAGCTTTGGAAGATCCTGCAGGACTTCCAGAACCTTATCGGTTTGCTCCTGATCCTCGCAGACGACTATCACCGAATCGGAGTGTTTGACGACGTAATGGACTTCGGGGTAAGGGCTGGTGGGGTAAACTCCTAAAGGCACACCGCCCAGGCTGATGCAGCCCAGACTGGCGTACAGCCATTCACAGCAATTTTCACTGATGATCGAAAGATGATCGCCCCGTTTGAACCCTAACTGGACGAGCCCCAGGGCGAAGTGCTCCACGTGCGACCGGTATTCAGTCCAGGTGACGCTTTGCCAGATGCCGAAGTCCTTTTCCCGCAGGGCGATCTGCTCGCCGCGCTCGGCAACCCGCTCCAGGAAAGACTGCATCAGGGTTTTATCGCTCAGCTCAACCATCGTTTCCTCCGCTTGTAGTGCTTGACGTCGCGGTAACTGGTCTTGCTGTCGGTATGGCCCACGCCCATGTAGAATTCCTGCACGTCGCGATCCTTGAGCAAAAGATCCACCGGGCCGTCCAGCACCACCCGGCCGTTTTCCATAATGTAGCCGGAAGAGCTGATCTGCAGGGCCATCTGGGCGTTCTGTTCAACCAGCAGCATGGTGGTGCCCTCATTCTGGTTGATCTGGCGAATGATATCAAAGATCTCATCGACCAGCAAAGGCGCCAGGCCCATAGAGGGTTCGTCGAGCATCATGAGCCGGGGCTGGGCTAAAAGCGCCCGGCTGATGGCCAGCATCTGCTGCTCGCCGCCGCTCAGATATCCGGCCGTCTGCTTCAGACGCTTTTTTAAGACCGGAAAATAGGCAAAACATTTATCCAGGTCTTGGCTGACGCCAGCACGGTCTTTGCGGGTATAGGCCCCGCAGGTCAAATTTTCCTCTACGGTCAGATCATCGAAGATGTGCCGACCTTCCATGATTTGAAAAATACCGCGGCGGACTATTTTATGGGGTGCCAGACCTGCCAGAGACTCTCCCCGGTAATAAATGCTGCCTTCAGTAATCTTGCCATCTTCTAGAGGCAAAAGCCCGCTAATGGCTTTGAGCGTGGTGGATTTGCCTGCCCCGTTGGATCCTAACAGTGCTACAATGGCACCTTCCGGTACCTGTAACGAAAGGCCCTTTAAAACCAGGATGACATTGTTGTAAATCACCTCAATATTGTTGATCTCTAATACGGGCGCCAAACCATGCTCCTGATGATTTATTCCGCGGACTAATTACCAAACACGCCGCCCCTCAGGTATTTATATCGAATGGTGAAATCAAATTTGGTGGCATGCCGGCCGGGTCCGGAAGCAAAAAAACCCTTCCGGCCCTGGCTTTACACGCGAAAGATGCCTACGATCGCTAATCCAAATAGATCCAATCCGACACCGGCACAAACTTACCGGCTTTAGCCCTGAAGACCTTTCCCATGGCCGTGGCGTTGGTGTTGCCGAAACTGACCACACCGGCCAGGCCGCCGGTATCCCATTTTTGAATCATCGGGATAGCATTTTTCAGATTATCGCCGGTGATCGGTTGGCCTTTTTCATGGCAGATTTGAGCCAGCTTCACAAAGACCATACCGGTGAACCAGCCCTGCATGTACGAGTTGGGCCGATAGGTGACATCCGGGTGGTGCTTTTGGTTAAACGCCTGAATGGTCTTGATCATAGGAACGTCATCCTGGTACCAGTAAGCATAGGGCATTACGCCCATATAGCCCTCCCCATCGGGGCCCAACTTGTCCAGCAGCATCTTGCTCATGGCCCAGAAGGTGCCCATAAAGGTGATGTCCAGGCCAAAATCCTTGGCACCGGTGATCACTTCCGGTATGGGTGAGACCACGTAGCCCTGGAATATGCAATAGTCGGGTTTTTTGCGCTTAAGATCCAGCAGCTGGCTGGTGACATCCACAGCCCCGACCTTGGTGACTTCTTCGGCGACCACCTCGATACCCAGCTCTTTGGCCAGCTTGCGGGCAAACGGAATCGGATCACGGCCGAATTCGGTGTCGCTGTGAAAAAAGGCCACCTTGGGCGCCACGCCTTTTTTCTTGGGGTTGTCGGCGATGTATTTCAACAGCACGCCGAACTGCTGGGCATATGTCGGCCCGCTGACAAATATATACGGATTTTTCTCGCGGACGCTGAGTTCTTCTGAAAAGCTGGTGGATCCGTAGAGCACCTTGTAACGGCTGTTGATCTCAGGTGCCAGGGCTTTTCCCTGGCCGGTAGACTCGCCATACATCATCGGCGGTTGCTCCTGGGCGATGATCTTTTTAAAGGTTGCGATAGCCCGCTTGAGATCGTAACCGGTGTCTTCATAGATGTACTTAAATTTTTTGCCGCCCACGCCACCCTGCTCGTTGGCATAATTTAAAGAATCCATCAATCCCTGGTTGATGTGCTTGCCGGCAAACGCAAAACGCCCGGTGATCGGCTGGCAGGCGCCCACTTTGATGACATCCTCGGCCAACACCATCCCCGCCGCGCCGAACAAGAAAAACACCAACGACAGCGCCATCAAGATTCTCACGTGTTTCATGACTGACTCCTTTCTTTTGGGTTATGGGTTTCAAGGGTTTTGAAATGGCTGCTCGTATCGTTTCCCAGAAAACATTTACAGTATCGTCCATCTCGAAGTTGATCTCACTCAGCGGTCGCCTGCGCTCAAGTTGCCAGGCAGGCATGTTCGTTTCTGACAGGCGATATGCTTATTATTAACCCACGCGCAACACCGTGGCCCGATATTTGGGGATGATGGGCACCAAAGTGATTGGATCCACCCACGGGTAGGTCGAATCCCAAATATCGGGTCATTGGCACCTTGAAGTTTATAGCGCCTGTCAGGAAATGACATGGCCGGCTCACATTTTGTAAATTCTTTCCAGGGCAGCACATTAGTATTCAAAAGGCCACAGACGAAAATAATTTTTCAGCCGGCGCCACATTTCAGCCAGGCCGTGGGGCTCAAAAACCAAAAACACCACAATCAACAGACCGAAAACAACCTGCTGCAACGGAAACAGATAGCCCATCGCCTGCGGAAAGGCGGCGGCCATCAGGCCCAGGGTGTTCTTCAGTATTTCAGGCACCAGGGTCATAAAGATGGCGCCGAAAATGGCCCCCAGAACACTGCCCAGCCCGCCGACGATAATCATAGCCAGGTAGCGGATGCTTTCCATCAGCGGAAAATGCTCGGGAGTGACAGTTCTCAGAAAGTTAACCCACAGACAGCCCGCCACACCGGCCATAAAGGAGCTGATACCAAAAGCGTACATTTTATAACGAAACAGGTTGATGCCCATCAACTCGGCCGAAATATCCCGGTCTCTGATAGCGATGAAGGCACGTCCCACCCGGCTCCGGAAGATATTGCGGGCCGCAGTCACGCAGATGGCCACCACCGCCAGGGTTACAAAATAAAACTTGAATTCATTATCCAGCGAAACCCCTAGCACAGCAGGTGCGGGCAGATTGATACCCCGAATCCCACCGGTCATGGACTCCCAGTGCACGAAAATAAACTCGAAGATAACCTGCGCGGCCAGGGTGGCGATACACAGATACAGCCCTTTCATTCGCATGGAAGGCCCGCCGACGATCAGGCCGAAAACAGCAGCCGACAGACCGGATAAAGGCAGGCACAGCAAAAAGGGCACTCCCAGGCGGGTCGTTAAAATCGCCGCGGTGTAAGCCCCGATGCCCACAAAAGCTGCATGGCCCAGGGAGATCTGTCCGGCAAAGCCGGTCAGGATGTTGAGCCCCACCGCCGCCACAATGGCCACCCCCACCAGGTTGGCCATGTACAGCCAGTAATTACCGGCCAAAAAGGGAAATATTAAAAGGGCCGCAAACAATATGCCGATCCAGAAGCGAACCGTCGGCGTTTTAAAGACCGCTTCATCTGCGACATAGCTATCTTTGAAATCTCCGATGCGCATGCGTAATTTAGAGCCTTTCGATTTCTTCTTTGCCGAAAAGACCGTAGGGTTTGATCAACAGAATCAGCACCAGAACAACAAACGGTGCGACATCTTTGACGCCGCCGTGAAAATAGGGATCCAGATAGCCGCCGGCCAGATTTTCAATGATGCCCATGATAAAGCCCGCCAGCACGGCGCCGCCGATGGAGTCCAGACCGCCCAGGATCACCACCGGAAATATTTTAAGGCCGATATGTCCTAAAGTGGGATGCACGCCGCCGATGTTGCCGATGATAATGCCACCCAGCGTGGCGGCAACGGCCCCGAACGCCCATGAGAGCGTAAACATGGCTTTGACGTTGATGCCCATCGAAAAAGAAGCGCTCTGATCTGCGGCCGTGGCACGCATCGCTATGCCGACTTTGGCGTATTTGAACAGCAGGGCAAAGACGATCACCACCACCACCGCAAGTAAAAAGCCGTAAAACAGGTTGGAGCGCACGACGATATCACCAATAATCAGCGGAGCTCTGGGCACAATCGCCGGAAAACTGCGAAAATCAGACCCCCATAGCATTTCGGCAATGCCCATCAGAATGGAGCTAAGACCAATGGTGACCATGACAATGCTGATGGTGGGTTGGCCGAGCATGTGCCGCAATACAAGACGCTCGACCATAAAACCCAGCAGGGCGGCGCATGCCATCACACCAATAAATGCAGGGATGACCGGCAGCTCCATGTAAACCATAAAGGTATAAAAAAAATAGGCCCCGATCATCATGAATTCGCCGGTGGCGAAATTGATGATGCTCGTGGCCTTATAAATCAGGACAAAACCCAGAGCAATTAATGCATAAACGCCCCCGACCGCAAAACCGCTAACGAGCAGCTGAAGGAATATTTCCATTGTGCGCCTTTTTCTCTCCCAAGTAGGCTTTGATGACCTCCGGGTGCTGTTGAACATCTTCGGGTTTGCCCTCGGCCAGCTTCTGGCCGAAGTTGAGAACCAAAACCCGATCCGAAATATCCATGATCACTTTCATATCGTGCTCGATGAGCACAATCGTCATGTTGTGCTCTTCATTGATGTCCAGTATGAAGCGGGCCATATCTTCAGTCTCTTCGGCATTCATGCCGGTGACCGGTTCATCCATCAACAGTACTTTCGGTCGCATGGCAAGGGCGCGGCCGAGTTCAACGCGTTTTTGTAGACCGTATGCCAGAGATCCCACCGGCAGCTTCCGGATAGCTTCGATTTCTAAAAAATCGATGATCTCTTCTTCGACTTTGCGCCTGAGCGCCATCTCTTCTCGATGGGCTGGCCCCCAGTAACACAAAGATGCCAGCAAGCCGGTTTTCAGATGGCTGTGAGCGCCGAGCTTGATATTGTCCAGGGCGGACATGCCGCGATAAAGCGCGATATTTTGAAAGGTCCGACCGATGCCCAGGACAGCACGCCGATGGGCGGCCAGGCGGGTGATGTCGCGGCCTTGGAAGAAAATCTGTCCTGCGTCGGGATGATAAAAGCCACTGATGCTGTTTATAATGGACGTCTTACCGGCGCCATTGGGTCCGATGATGGCGAAAACTTCGCCTGGGACAACCTCGAAGCTGACATCGGACAAAACCTGCAGGCCACCGAAAGATAAAGAGAGGTTCTTGACCGCAAGAAGACTCATGCGTTCTCTATAGCCTATGGTGCAGCGATGCGCAAGACTGGAATAGAGACCAGGCAAAGATCTGGAAAGCTTATGGAAAACAGGCAGGATGAAAAATCTTGATTACAGTTTCAGAGCACAATGGGCGGCACCCAGCAAAGCGGCTTTGTCGTTAAGAATTACCCGCACCGCAATTTTTTTCATAAGTTCTTTGAAGCGACCCTTGGCGATGAAAGCGTCCATGAAATCTGCTTTTCCGAGTGCGGATAATATTTTGGGGGGAATCCCGCCGCCCAGAAAAAGGCCGCCGGTGGTCATACCGGTCAGGGCCAGATTGCCGGCGATGGATCCGAAGATACGGCAAAATCGCTGCAGCGCGGCCCGGCAAAGCGGATCGCGGCCGTTGATGGCGTTTTCGGAGATGACGCGCGCTGGATCCGTAGCACGCATGGCCTGGTGGATTTCAGGCGATTCGGCAAGGCGTTCACCAGATTTGAGCCAGTCATAAATATTGACCAATCCCTGGCCGGAAAGGACGCGCTCGGCACTGACATGGCCGAAGCGGGCCTGCAGATATTGCCACAGATTGATTTCGGATTCATCGGCAGGGGCGAAGCCGGCATGCCCGCCTTCGGAGGCCACCGGCCGGTAGCGGCCATCCACAAAAACCAGCAGCGCCAGGCCCAGGCCGGTTCCCGGCGCCACCAGGCCCATGTTCTGGTTTTTGTGAACTTTTGGGCTGTTAAGCGCTTTGACTTCCCGGTGAGCAAGCAACGGAATGGCCATAGCAGTGCTGCCCAGATCGTTGATCAACCGCACCTGTTGCCAGCCAAAGTGCTCTTGCAGTTTTTGCTCCGATACCACCCAGGGCAGGTTGGTGGTGCGGCAGACACCGTTGATCACCGGCCCGGCGATACCGAAGCAGGCCATTTTAATCTTGGCCGGGTAGCGGGCAAGCATTTGCTCAATGATCACATTAAGGCTGCGGGACTGACGACTGGAAAATTGCTGAATCGCCCGGGCCACAGGGCGTTGACGGCCGGCAACAAATAAACCCAGACGGGTTTTGGTGCCGCCAATATCGCCCGCCAGCACACAGGCATCTTTTTTTCCGGTTTTGATTTTGGGTGTCGACATTACTCAACCCATCCAACGGATTCGTCTACATATATAATGCAACATAAGAGATAAACCGCCGGTGTCAAAAAAAGGCCGGTCGTGCAGCCTGCCACACATCCATTCAAAATCTTACGGACGCTTTCAAACAATGTTATGCTTTTATTACACAGCAGGTACGACTCGATCAATACGAGTTGACAAGCGTCGCTTAGTGGTTCATAAAACGATCATACCGCCCGTAAAGGAACTAGCATGACAATTACAGCAGAGCACCAGCGTTTAACCGAATACCGCCGGCGCAAAGCCAATTGGAAAAAGTGGGGTCCGTACCTCAGTGAACGCTCATGGGGTACCGTGCGCGAAGATTACAGCACCAACGGCAGTGCCTGGGAATATTTTCCCCACGATCATGCCCGCAGTCGGGCTTACCGCTGGGGAGAAGACGGCATCGCGGGCATATCGGACCGTTTCCAATACCTGTGCTTTGCGATAGCCCTGTGGAACGGCAAGGATCCGATTTTAAAAGAGCGCATGTTCGGTCTGACCGGCGCTGAAGGCAATCACGGCGAAGACGTCAAAGAGTATTACTTCTATTTGGACAACACGCCGACCCATAGCTACATGAAAATGCTGTATAAGTACCCCCAGGTTGAATACCCCTATAGCGATCTGGTCGCTGAAAACATGCGCCGGAATGCTCTGGATTACGAATATGAGCTGCTGGATACGGGTGCCTTTGGCGACAATCGCTACTTTGATGTATTCGTTGAATACGCCAAAGCCGATGAGCGCGATATCTTAATTCAGATTACAGTTGCCAACCGGGGACTCAAATCAGCTGTCTGCCATGTATTGCCCACACTCTGGTTTCGCAATACCTGGAGCTGGGGATATGGAAATGGCCCCATGGGTGAGGTCAGGGAAAAACCGCAACTAAAGCAGATCCGGGGGGTGGCGGATGCGGAGGCGGTAGCTGCCGATCACTCGGCCACCGGAACGTATTACCTTTACGCCGCAGACGCCCGAGAGTTAATCTTCACCGAAAACGAAACCAACTCAGAGCGCTTGCCGCACATGCCCGGCAACCAACTGTTTAGCAAAGACGCTTTTCACCGTTACCTGGTGCACAATGAAAAAGGAGCCGTTAATCCTGAGCGCGCAGGCACCAAGATGGCAGCCGTGTATGCCATCAAACCGGCTTCCGGCCAGGATTGCGTCATGCGATTGCGCCTGAGCAATAAGGCCCTGCCGTCGGCGTTCGATAATTTTGACCCCATCTTTGAGAAACGTCGGCTTGAAGCCGATGAATTTTACGACGCGATTCAAAAACCGCAGCTGAACGCAGACGAAAAAAAAATTCAACGGCAGGCGCTGGCTGGCATGCTCTGGACCAAACAATTCTACTATTACAATGTGGAGCAATGGCTTAGGGGCGATCCAAGCTTTCGGTTGGTTCCGACGGCCCGACATACCGGGCGCAATCACGAATGGCAACATCTCTACAATTTCGATATTATCTCTATGCCCGATAAATGGGAATATCCCTGGTATGCGGCCTGGGACCTGGCATTTCATTGCCTTCCATTGGCCCTTGTCGATGCCGATTTTGCCAAGCGCCAGCTGGCATTGATGGCCCGTGAATGGTACATGCATCCCAACGGGCAACTGCCAGCTTATGAGTGGAAATTTGGCGACGTCAATCCACCTGTGCATGCCTGGGCGGCCTGGCGTGTTTATCAGATTGACGCCAAGCAAGAAGGCAGGACCGATCTGGTTTTTCTTGAAAGCATCTATCACAAGCTGCTGCTCAATTTTACCTGGTGGGTCAACAAAAAGGATGTGGAAGGCCACAATGTGTTTCAGGGCGGCTTTCTGGGATTGGATAACATCAGCGTGTTTGATCGCAGCGCACCGCTGCCCACCGGCGGTCGCATCGATCAATCCGATGGGACCGCCTGGATGGGTTTTTACTGTCTGGTTATGCTCAAGATGGCTTTGGAGCTGGCCCGGCATAACCCCGTTTACCAGGACAGTGCCAGTAAATTTTTTGAACACTTTTTGCGTATTGCGCGCGCCATGACGGGTGAATATCGCCGGGGTGTCAGCCTTTGGAATGAAGAAGATGGATTCTTTTATGATGCCCTGCACCTGCCGGATGGTGGAATCGTCCCCCTTAAGGTGCGCTCGCTAGTGGGCCTGATGCCGCTGCTGGCTGTGGAGACGCTTGAGGTCGATCTGGTTGAAAGGCTGCCGGAATTTAATCGCCGCATGAACTGGTTTTTTCACAACCGTATCTACCTTCGGGACGGCGGCCATATTGCCTGCGTCAAAGCACCGGGTAGACATTCGCGCCGGCTGCTGTCGATTGCCAACCGGGATCACCTGATTCGAGTACTCCAGCCCATGCTCGATGAAAATGAATTTCTTTCTGAATTTGGAATTCGATCCGTTTCCAAATACCACAAAAATCATCCGTACACATTCCACGTCAATGGTAGCGCCCACACGATCAATTACCAGCCGGCTGAATCCGAAAGCGGCCTGTTTGGGGGCAATTCCAACTGGCGCGGGCCGATCTGGTTTCCGATTAATTATTTGCTGATTGAAGCCCTGCAGAAATTTAACCACTATTTTGGCGATGACCTTAAAGTTGAATGTCCTACCGGATCGGGCAACATGATGAATCTGGGCCAGGTCGCCGCTGAACTTTCGCGACGGTTGATAAAGCTATTCTTACCCAATCGCACCGGCAAGCGCCCAATATACGGTGGCCTGGAGGCCTTTCAAAAAGACCCGCACTGGCAGGACTTGATTCTTTTCAACGAATACTTCCATGGTGACAACGGTGCCGGGCTGGGCGCCAGCCATCAAACCGGCTGGACAGGACTGGTGGCCAAACTCATTCAGCAGTCAGGGGGCGGCGCTAGCAGCTAAAATGAAGAGACATTTGAGATAAGTTTCAGTAGCATCTAAAGGCCTCTCGAATCGCTTCAGAAACCAGAATCCAGGGTGTTTTGTCCAGCTTGTCGGGGTGATTGGCCAGATAGTCTTCGACAACCAGTTTTACCTCTTTTATTTTTACGCCTTTGGGGATGCAAATCTTTTCCGGCTTTACGGTACCATCATACATCGCACGATAGGCAAAAGTGACACCCGAGATGAATCCCAGACCATATCCGTAAAGTTGCGGATCGCTGCTTTCGATACAGGCCAGAAGGTTATAGCCGCTGTTCATGGGTCCGCAATCGGCAGCCCCGGCAACAGCCGGCACCAGGAAAACAGCCCCGATTATCAATATTGAAAGCCTTTTCATACAATCCCCTCTTTTCTCCTTTTATTGCCTTGGAAGGGTGTTCAATACATTCTGAAGTGCCGTTCATCAGCGATAGATGTCAATGACGTTTGTTAAACGCTGTCTCTACCCTATATAAAGGTTCAGCGTCCGCAGCGCAAGGCAAAGTTATATCTTACCTTTCAGCCTCATTTCCTTTGACTGTATAACAAAAAAAAACTATCATGCCCATTGCACAAGATCAAATAATCCCTTTCTTAGTTTTGAATCGTTCATAGGGGGAGATGATGTTTTTAGAACTGTTAAAAAAAAGACGAAGTATCCGAAAATACCAGGACCGACATATAGATCCGGAAACGATCGATCTGCTGGTGGAAGCGGCCTTACGTGCCCCGACATCAATGGGCAAAAATTCATGGATATTTGTGGTCGTGACGGAGCCCGATTTACTGCAAAAACTGTCCAAAGCAAAACCCCACGGGGCATTGTTTTTAGAGAATGCGAAACTGGGAATTGTCGTCTGCGGCGATCCGCAAATAACCGATGTATGGATCGAGGA
>JASFJF010000015.1:0-20600 GCA_050122255.1 Desulfobacterales bacterium | reverse complement strand
CTGCATGTTTTCGACTTTGGAAGTACCGTTATCCCCGCTGTAAATGTTTTCGGACGGAATCTTAAGCCCGAAATGTCGGCAAAGGCGTTCGGTAGCCGCACGGTTTTTGTTGGTGACAATGGCGAATCCGGGTTGATTCCAGCGCTCAACAAGCGCATTCCAGAGGGGCTGAAAGGGCCGATGCAAGGCCGTCCAGCCGACGGCGTCGCGTTCGATAAACTGCTGTCGCGTTTCGTAAACCTGACCGGAGCGTCGGGTGACCGGTTCGGCCGCGTCTGCAATGATCGCCTGGTATTCTTGGGGCTGTAAAATTCTGTCGGATTCGCTGCGATAATGTTTCAGACACCAGTTCATCAGCAGGATACCATCTCCGATCGGCTGGACATGAAAGCGATTGCGGCAAAACAACCTGATCAGCGCCCGGGGCAAGTCAGCCGGAGACATCTGCAGCTGACCGGTGGCCGTGTTGTATACCGTTAAAACGACTTCATCGAGCGAGTCGATCAGAACTCCGTCAAAGTCCAAAATCAGCATTTTGGGGATCCCGTATGGTGAGTTTATCATTATAGTTATACAATCTCGATCGTCAGATGAGTAGCTACTTGATTAAATGATATGTGCGCTATAATTATATTTCTGATCACCCCTTAACCCTTCACCTCGATGCCTTCCGAGGAGGAATGTCAAAATGAATGATCAGGGTAACCCCAAAGATGCCACTTTAGCCGTCTGGGCTGGTGAAGACAAGCCCTTATGGGAAAATGCGACCCAGGTCCCAGTCGTCCACAGCGTCTCGTTTGGTTATGCCGCTCTGGAGCACTGGGCAAAGGTCAGCCGTGGTGAAATCGACGGCCATATTTACAGCCGTAACACCAACCCAACGGTGCGCGCGTTTGAGGAAAAAATCTGTCGCCTGGAACGCGCCCAAAGCGCCACGGCCTTTGCCAGCGGCATGGCCGCCATATCCAACACGCTCTTTACTCTGCTGGCTCCCGGCGATCGCATTGTTTCGATCAAAGACAGCTACGGCGGAACCAATAAAATTTTTCGGGAATTCTTACCCCGTTTCAACATTGCGGTGACCCTTTGCGACACCAATGATCAGGCCGCAATTGAAACGGCCATTTCAGAAGGCTGCCAGGTTTTATACTTGGAGAGCCCCACAAATCCGACCATGAAAATCGTCGACATTGCGCGCCTGGCAGCTGCCGCCCACCAAGCCGGAGCCCTGGTGGTCGTCGACAATACCTTTGCCACACCGGTCAACCAGAAACCGCTGGAGCTGGGGGCTGATCTGGTTTTGCACAGCGCGACCAAATATCTGGGTGGCCATGCCGATGCACTGGGCGGGGCGGCCTGCGGGCCGCAAGATCACATTCGACGTATTTTTCATTTTCGGGAAATCAACGGTGCCGCCCTGGACCCCATGGCCGCCTATCTGCTGCTGCGCGGCATGAAAACCCTGCCGCTTCGCATCAAGTGCCAGAATCAAAGTGCGATCCAAATTGCGCGCTTTCTACAATCCCATTCTGCCATCGAGCAGGTTTTTTACCCCGGCCTGGATTCTCACCCGCAACATGACATCGCCCGGCAACAGATGAAGGGCTTTGGCGGCATGCTTTCCTTTTCTGTTAAGGGCGGTTATGGGGCGGTAGCACAATTCCTGCCGCGATTACGCTTTGCCCATCGAGCCGCTAACCTGGGGGCGGTTGAAACGATTGTCGGACCGCCGGCCACCACCAGTCACGTCGAATTGAATGCCGGGGAAAGGGCGGCCATGGGCATTCCTGAAAATCTGGTGCGCTATTCGGTGGGCATTGAAGATGTTGCTGATTTAATTGAAGATCTAAATGATGCCCTGGGTTCGATTGGGAGCGACACAAGCGCCTGAAAAAGTGCTAAAGTTCTGTTCAAAAACGGCCGATATATATGCTAAGCGTGTTTCGGGAGACACGCTCAGTCACCTTCTTTTACTTACTTTGGAAACCGGGGCGGGGCCTTTTGGCACCGCCCCGGTTTTCTTTTTGCATGAAAATAGATAAAAAGTTTAACTTTTTGCGACCATTATGTGTTTTAGGGCGGCTTTTTATTTGCAGTTGACGATCTAAATTCTGATACTGACCAGGGCCACAAGAACAAACCCAATTTTACATATAAAAATTATTGCTATTTGTCATCGGGTAAGTGACAATGAGCTGCGGCGGGCTGCGATCGGGTGCCCGCAAAAATGGGGCGAACACGCCGCGCCACGATTACCGGCACCTGAACCTGGGGTGCGATGAGGAGGGCCGCGATGCGCGTAAACGTTTTCTGCCTGGTTGTGCTGATGCCGCTGGCTGCATTGGCCGGAACGGTCGAACACACACAACATCTGGAATTAGCGGTTTCTGATCAGAAGGCCCTGCAGATCACATGTGCAGCCGGATTCCTCGAAGTATACGGAGTTGATGGTGCCGACCGCATCAAAGTTACTGCAACAGTTCAAATTAAGGGGATCACACGGGACGGACTGGCCGGTTTTCTGGAGCGTCACGCGCTGTTAACACTCAAACAGGACGGCCGCAAAGCCATTTTAGTAAGCGTCTTTAAAAATCAAAAGCAAATGACCGTCGATGCCAGAATTGATGTAACTGTTGCCGCCCCCAAGCATCTGCGGGTCCAAATAGATGACGGCTCCGGTCGCATAGATGTCAGTGACCTGGATGCAGACCTGGTCATTCAGGACGACTCCGGGTCAATTCGCATCAGAGATATCCAGGGAAACATCGACATAGAAGATGGTTCCGGAAAAATTAACATCACTGACATCAGGGGTAATCTTGAAATCAAAGACGGCTCCGGCAGCATTCAAATCGATCGGATCAAGGGCGATGTGCGCCTGGTGGACGGCAGCGGGCAGATGACGCTAAAGGATATCGACGGCAATCTGGCGATCCGCGACGGATCCGGTGGAATCGAAATCATCAATGTCACTCAAAACGTTCTGATCAAAGACGCCGGCAGCGGCGCACTCGATATCGATGGAGTCAAAGGCAGGGTGACCACATGGGGCTACGGCAATCAGTGAGACAATTGCCACTGTATATTAGCAGATTTAAGAATTGATATCCTCTCTAATGACGTAATTCAAGTAATCTAAAAACTCCTCATCTTCACACATACCCTTGTCCTGGCTATCGCTGATTTTTGCTACCGGCTTGCGATTGCACTCCACCATTTTTATCACTATTTGGGGCGCCACAAAGCCGCAGTCGTTGGTCAGATTGGTTCCGATACCGAAAGAGGTTTCTATCCGATCCTGGAAACGGGTAAAAATATCCACTGCGGTTTCAAGGGTCAGACCGTCACTGTAAATAGCGGATTTGGTTTTCGGATCAATTCGCATCTTCTGGTAGTGGGTGATGAGTTTTTCGGTCCAATCATACGGGTCGCCGGAATCCTGACGGCAGCCGTTAAAGAGCAGAGCAAAAAAGCGATCGAAGTCCTTTAAAAATTTATCAAAGCCCATCGTATCGGAAAGGGCAATGCCCAATTCCCCACGATATTCATCCGCCCAGCATTGCAGGGCGACTTTTTGACTGTCCACCAGGCGCGGGCCCAGTTGCTGGTGCGCCTGAAAAAATTCATGGGCCATGGTACCGATCGGTCTGATTCCAAGCTTCATGGCAAGATGGGGGTTGCTGGTGCCAACCAGACGATCCTCGCATTTTTCAACGAGGTAACTGAGAACTTCTTGCTGCCAGGAATACGAAGCCCGCCTGCGCGTGCCGAATTCGGCAAACTTAAATTGGTGTTCATCAACAGTGGCGGCAAGCAACAAACGGACCTTGTCCTTCAGCCGCCGACGGCCTTCTTTCTGCCAGGTGGTATCAGCGACGCCGTGCAAACTGGAATACAATTCGCTAATGATGGCCAGAACGGGTATCTCATACAGAATGGTATTTAACCACGGTCCTTCTATATTGATTTGCAGTTGGTCATTATCAATAAACGTGTTGATGTATTTTCGATTCAGCTGAAAAAGCCTTAAATATTCAACAAAGTCCGGCTTAAAAAACCGGATGCCCGCCAGATAATTCACCTCGTCATCGCTAAAGCGTAGCTGACAAAGATTGTCAATTTCAGCATCCACTTTTCTCTTGAAGTTCTGCAGCGAGACGCTTAAGTGCATTTCGTCCCAATTTCTCCACTTAAATGCGTAACGCACCCAGGCGCTGGCATATTGATGCAAAACCACCTGCATCATTGTCAGTTTGTAAAAATCGGTATCAAGCAAACTGCATAGCATGCCGTGTTCCTTTCGCAGACAAAGGTCGTCAAACGGTCACCGCTTTTAAATTTAACACTCCGAATGACGGAATTGCGGTGAGCAACCCAAATCCATCAAGCGTTGTATTACAAGATCTATTTGATTTAAGCAAATTAATATATAATATTGAAACGGTATCGCAGTTTAGCCGGTGTATGCTGTCATTGCGCACACCGAAAGAAAATTCAAGCCTGCCTCATTATGAGCGCGTGATTCGCTATCCCAAAATAAGGATGGGGTGATTAACTGCGGTTTTCATTAGACCGGGGTAGATTTTCAAAGGAGGACGACATGGCAGTTAAGGTATTTATCAAAAGAAGCGTTAAAAACGGCAAAACGGCTAAGGCTTTGGAACTGCTGAAAGAGGTTCGCAGCCTGGCACTCAAACAACCTGGGTATATCTCCGGAGAAACCCTGGTCAACCACTACGATCCGTGTAGCATTACCGTTGTGTCAACCTGGCAGTCCATTGATGACTGGATCCGTTGGGAGGAAAGCGACGCGCGTTCCGGCAAAGAGGATCAACTGGAAGGCCTTCAGGAAGGGCCGACCCAGTTTGAGATATATGATCTGGGCCTGCCAGGCGCAAAATAGCATTCGCCCCCTCGTTAAAAGGAATGTTATGTTTACAGCTTATCCCATTTTTGTAAAAAATCAGCCGTATGCGGGGCCGTCGCCGGGTCCTGCGTTAAATCAAGCCGCAACCTTTCAAGGTCGGGCGCCACATCCACATCATACCACTTCGGCAAACAATGAACTGCCAGTTTCAGGCGCCGACAGATGACCAGCGTCTGGGCAATGACCTTTTCCGTGCTCCAGGAAATGTTTTCAAACAACTCTGGGACCATCTGCTTCAGGCCGATCAGGTAATAGCCCCCGTCATGACCCATGCCCAGAGTTACATCGGCATGGTCCAGTTCGGCAAAAGCTGCTTGCAAACGCGCGAGGGGCAGAGTCGGTCCATCGCTGTTCATGATGACCGCCCGGCGATATCCCCGTTTGAGATGAAACGCAAGGGCATTTGCCAGACGTTCTCCCAGATGGGCGCCCTGTTGGGGGATAAGGCGAAAACCGTTCGGCACCAAATTCTGAAAATAGTCAACTGCCGAGGCCGGTGTATAGGCAAGGGTCAAATCAACCCCTGACAGCTGTTCGGCCAACGCGAGTGTGTCGCGCATCAGGCATTCGTAAAATTCAGCCGCTGCTTCAGGCATAAATGGCGGGCAGAGGCGCGTTTTGGTTGAACCAGGCTCCGGCTTTTTGGCAACAACGATTAAAGAGGCATTCATGGAACTTGATCCCATGCTACATGGTAAATGCGGTTGAATCTTACTTTGTTTTGGTTGACAGACCTGACCTACCATATCATGCGACCATCTGTAAATACGCATCGCAAGTCGGCCGCCCTCAAATCACAATGGCCTGCGTCCACTGCACTTGCATCAACAGTTGATTCATGTCATATTTTTTCTATCGCGCCTAACCGGTTTCCGGTTAAACCCGTTAGAAACGCAATATGGTCAAATGTAAACCGGCTGCCAGCGCAACAGGCCAACGGCCTCAACCCGGAGCCAGAAAAGCAACGGGCATGGCAGCCGTCACGTAGGCACAATTTGATGTCGTCCCATGAAAGTTTGACGATGGGCTATATTTTATTAGCTGGCGGAGCTGAATTTGTCGGCCGAATGGCAATTGCAGACCGCGAAGCCATGTCTCTGGCCGGGGGGCCAGAGGCGCCGATCAGGATCGTACCGGCGGCAGCGGCTCCGGACAACAATCATCAACGTGCCGGACAAAACGGAGTCAACTGGTTTAAACGGTTGGGCGCCGTCAATGTAAACGCCCTGCCGCTTATTGACCGTAAATCCGCAGATGACCCGGCAGTCGTCGCAGCCCTCAAGAACTCCGGGCTAATCTATCTTCTGGGCGGCTTTCCGCGACACCTCGAGCAATCGCTGGCGGGCAGCAAAAGCTGGCAGGCCATTCTGAATGCCCATCAAGCCGGCGCGGTGATCGCCGGCAGCAGTGCTGGCGCAATGATTTTGTGTGAAACTTATTATGACCCCCGAGCGAAAAAAACATTCAGTGGACTGGGATTGATCCCCGGTGCCTGTGTATTGCCGCACCATGATGCCTTCGGTAAAAGCTGGGCGCCCGAGCTCAGTCGCTGCCTCCCGGGCACCATTTTAATTGGTATTGATGAACAGAGCGGCATGCTCGATGACGGTCCTCAGGGGCGTTGGCAGGTATACGGTGCGGGCGGGGTAACGCTTTATCAACATGATCGCCGGTTGCAATTTGCCGCCGGCCAGCCTTTTGAGCTCAAAATTTGATTTTGCTTAAACCGGGCCGGTTGTCCCCACCGCCAGGCAGCTGATCGCTATTTTACCTTCGTCAAAGCACACTGCCACGTCTTTGCCCACATCCCGCGGACGCTCGTGAATGGTCCCTTTGTAGATGAGTGCGTCACCCTGCTGATCGTAGGTATAGTGGTGTGGATGGGTATCCAGGTCACAAAATTCATAGGACAGGTCAATATTCGTCCTGTAAGGGTGGGGCAGGTTGACGTTCCAAAAATGCCCGGGAGCCAGGGCCCGGCCGACCAGCATGTGTAAAATCGGCCGAGCATGATAGCGGGTCGCAGCCCAATCGATCTGTCGATCTCTGGCGATATATTGCGAGATCGCAATTGCCCGGCACCCTAAAATGGTAGCTTCCCGGGCCGCCGCCACGGTGCCCGAATTGTATACGTCAGAACCCAGATTGGCCCCGGGGTTAATCCCCGAAATCAACCATTCGGCATCCGCTGCAAATCGCTTCAGGGCAACCCGGGCGCAGTCTGCAGGAGTGCCATCGATACTGAAACAGTCCGGACCCGACTGATCAAAATGAATGGGATCCCGGGTGGTGACCCGGTGAGCCTTGCCGCTCTGGGGTTTTTGGGGTGCAACCGTCACAATGTTGCCGAAGGGCCGCACGCATTGAAAGAGCACGTCCAGACCCGGTGCATCAATGCCGTCATCATTTGTTATGACAATTTTCAATTTTTCTGGTTCCTCTGCAGTATTGGTCTATATTCGGGTGCCCGGTTGAAATTTATGCTTGGTTGTGCGAGGCAACGTTTCTATGCGATCCATTCCGAAAGGGCAGCACAAGTTGACTTTTAACAGTATTGTGTGATAAACTATTGAAAATAAATCAAATTATAGCATGACTGGCGACAGTTCATCAATCCGCAATTTAATTTCGGAGTTAAGCGGTTATGCCCCGACTAACGGAACTGGATGTATACGAAATTCGAAAACTGTTCGAAGGCTCGCTGAGCCAGGCGCAACGTGCCGACAAACGCCAAAAGATGCGCATGCGCCGGAAAATTCGCGACGAGGTTTTTAATTTGCTCACTTGGGAAAAACCCACACCCACCGCCATCATGAACCGCTGGGAGGAGCGCCTGCACGACATCTTCAAGGTCATGCCCTATGGCTTTAAAGATGATATGCTTAAAATGCTGATCGACAAGATGCAAGGTACACTGCAAAAATGAAATACCCTGATCTGCAAATTATCGGTTGCACCCATCCAACACGCCCCGCAATGCTTCCCACCATCGGCCTGATACCGCATGGTCAACGCTGATCGGCGGGTGGTCTGATCATGTGAGTCTGATATCGCTCAATTTTTCCAGCAACATACCATAGGCCTGCTGGCCACGTTTAAAGCTGTTCAGACGCCAGAATTCATCCGGCCCATGAATGTTTTCATCTTTGAGTCCGAAAGCGAAATTGACCGTATAGGCGCCCAATTCCTTTAAAAACAGGCCGCACACCGGAATGCTGCCTCCCATTCGCGCGCAGTACGCTTGCTTTCCGTAAAGCGCCTGGTGAACTTCAATGGCAGCCTGATTGCCCGGATGATCGAATGGAATCAAATAGGGATCTGCCGTGCTGGGGTTGGGCTCAACGGTCACTCTTACGCCCGGTGGCCGATGCCGGTCGATATGGCGGCCGATCAATTCAAGGATTATTGCCGGATCCTGGTCCGGCACCAGCCGGCAGCTGATTTTCGCATGCGCCGTGCTGGGCAGGACTGTTTTGACCCCTTCACCCTGGAAACCGCCCCAGATACCGTTTACTTCAAGTGTGGGGCGGATCCAGGCCCGCTCGTAGGTTGAAAACCCGGGCTCACCAAATAGCTGTTCAACACCCAGTTCGGCTTTGTAGGCGGATTCATCATAGGGAATTTGCGCGATCTGGGCCTTTTCGGTTTCCGAAAGTGCACGCACGCTATCATAAAAGCCCTCAACGGCCACTTTGCCCTCCCGGGTGTGCATGGATTCCAGCAGCTGCACCAGGGCATGGATCGGGTTCATGATAGTGCCGCCGAAGGTTCCGGAATGGGTATCGCTTTTAGCCGCCTGAACATCAATTTGCAGGTTACACAAACCACGGAGCCCGATCATGAGCGCCGGCTGATCTTCATCCCATTGACCGCCGTCGGCACTGAAAATCAGGTCGCAGGCCAGACGGTCACGGTGGGCCGAAATAAATTCAGGCAGCTGCGGGCTACCGATCTCCTCCTGGCCTTCAAAAAAGCACTTAACGTTGACCGGCAGCTGTCCTATGCTATTGAGCATTGCTTCCACCGCCAGAATCGGCACCAGCATATTTCCCTTGTCGTCAGAAGCCCCCCGGGCATAGACGCGATCGTCTATGATAGTCGGCTCAAACGGCGGCTGGGACCACAGATCCAGCGGATCGACTGGCTGGGTGTCAAAATGACCGTAAATCAAAATGGTGGGTTTATTGCCTGCTTGCAGCCAATCACCGTAAACGACTGGATGGCCACCGGTAGGCAGCACCTCGACATTTTCAATGCCGGCGGCCTGCATCCGAGTCGCAACCCAGTCCGCTGCTTGCTGTACGTCTTCTTTGTGTTCTTTTAGGCTGGAAACGCTGGGAATGCGCAAAAACGCCAGCAGTTCTTCCAGAAAACGGTCCTGATTTTCTTCCAGGTAGCTTTGCCAGGAAGTCATGAGGGGGGTCTCCTTTCGCGTATGACATTTTTTTGATCAACCTTAGAAATGAATTTATCGGTATGTAAAGATGCTGTTGCCCGGCTCAGGCTTTGCCCAGGTAAACGCCATCATAATCCAGCGAAGTAAGGGGTTTCGCATCTTTGTAAATCCCGGCCTCAATCACTTCGCCGATGAACAGCGTATGATTGCCGGGCCGGTAATGGGTTTTTAGCTCACATTCAAGATAGGCCAGGCAGTCACTCAGAATCGGACAGCCGGTTAAGCCGGTCGTCCAGGCGAGTGCCGAAAATTTTTGGTTTACATCCGGTCTCTTAAACCGCACCAGGAAATCCGTTTGCTCGCCGGACAATACGTGCAGGGCAAAACAGCCACCTTTTTCAATCAGTTGATGGGAATAACGGTTGGGGTGAACTGCGGCCATTATGAGCGGCGGGTCATAGGAAATCTGCGAGACCCATGAGGCAATCATGCCGTTGACCGCTTCACCCGCTTTAGACGTCATGACATAAATACCGTATGTCATTTTTCCAAAAGCTTCCACCCATTTTTTATCCATTGTACAGGATCTTCCTTTCTGCAGTTCAGACGCTTTTTGGCAGTCTCAATACACCTAATACTATCAAAATGCGCTTCAAGCACTTAAAATCAACTGACGCAAGAACACGATTGTGAAGCCAGTTGACTTTCTTTTCAAATTTCTTTAACGTAAAAGCAAACTGTTGCCAATAATGAAATGCCTGCCCAGAGGTTATCATTATGCCAACAAACCTGCCACCAGAATATTTTGACGCTGAAAAGCGCTATCGTTCGAGCAAAACACCTTCCGAAAAACTCGCCTGTCTTAACGAAATGATCAGCATTGTCCCGAAACACAAGGGGACCGACAAATTGCGCGCCGATTTACGCAAACGGGTATCAAAGGTAAAATCGGCTGCTGAGGCCAAAAAAAGCCTGGGTCGTCACGAATCCGCCTATCGCATCGATAAAGAAGGCGCCGGACAGGTAGTGATCGTCGGTGCAACCAACGTCGGCAAATCTGCCCTGGTTGACCGAGTCACCAACGCCTCGCCAGAAGTCGCTGACTTCCCCCATACGACCTGGAAGCCGACACCGGGAATGATGCCGGTAGAAAATATCCAAATTCAGCTGATTGATACGCCACCGTTGAGTCCGGAATATGTCAACCCGGAAATGATGGACCTCGTACGGCGCTGTGACCTGGTGCTTTTGATAGTGGATTTGCAAACCGATCCTTGGCAGCAGATTGAGGATTCGCTCGCATTGCTCGAAGCGCAGCGCATCGTGCCCATGCGCCTCAAAGATCGTTACCGGGACCAGCGCGGTATATGTCTGGTGCCGTTTTTGATTTTGGCCAATAAAAATGATGATTCACAAACCGATGAAAATTTAGAAATTTTCCGGGAATTGCTGGCTGACAATTGGCCGATGGTGTCGGCTTCCGTCAAAACCGGACGCAACCTGGATCAGCTTCACGCCGCGCTCATAGAACGACTGAACATCATCCGCGTATACTCGAAGTCACCCGGTAAAAAACCGGATTTTACAGCTCCGTTCGTACTTCAAAAAGGCAGCACCATGGCCGATTTTGCCGGTAAAATTCACCAGGATTTCTCGCGAAAATTGAAATCGGCCAAGGTGTGGGGCTCGGCCGTTTTCGACGGTCAGATGGTTCAGCGCGATTATGTCCTGCAAGAAGGCGACATCGTCGAACTGCAGGTTTAGCCAGTATCACGACAGCTTGATTTCGTGCACGGCTGCAAACCAAAGCCATTGCAAAGCTCATCAACTTCAGCTATGACGGTACGAACGAAATAAAAGAGGGCCGCACTGCTATTACGCCTGATCAAACCCAAAGGAGACTGTTATGACCGTTAAAATTGTGATTAAACGCATTGTGCCCAAAAATAAAGAATCTTCTTTGCTGCCGCTCATCAAGGCATTAAGAATTGCCACGACCAAGCAGAACGGCTATATTTCGGGAGAAACATTGCAGCGTATTGACAAACCCGGCGAAACCGTGGTGGTCAGCACCTGGGAATCTGTCGAAGATTGGAGCCGCTGGGTAAAAAATCCCGAACGCATCCAGCTGCAGGAAAAAATTGATGCCCTGCTCGGTAAAGACACTGAGTACAAGATCTACAGCCATTCCTGACCGTCGGGCTGATCAAAGTTGATCCGATCCTATATAACGCTTCTCCCGCCGGAAAAGATGACCAGGCCTCAATGCGCCGGCATAGAGCGCAAATTGCATATGCCGCAGGGGTGTCCATTAAAGTATACACTCGGTTGTATCGTTTTTCTACATATGGTGTTCGGGGGTTGGTGGCGGTAATGATATAACTATATGAATTTATTAAATAGTAATAACTTCCGGGCTATTGAGCATGGTTTTTGCAGCAATATCAATCATCAAAGTTGCAGAAGTTTGCCGGCATCATCGCACACTTTTAAAGCCGGAAATCCCTGTTGAGCAAGAGGAGAGCAGATGGATAAGTATGATGTTATCGGCCTGGCGATTGCCATAATTGCCGTATCCATTGTTTTATTGCACTAAGTGCCAGGCGACGGCCGAAAGCCGTTGGCCCGGATACTTGACTGTGCACATGGGATTTCTTGGCTGTGCCCGGCAAAAGCCGCACTCTGGGACTGCAGACGAATCGTCTGTTGACATTGCCGCCTCCCCATTCTTGCCTGAAGGCACCCGTGTCTCAAAATCAAGCGCATTTTTTAAATTCTGGTTGCCCTCTGTTTCCAAATGAAGCATTAATGCTTAATTTTAGAACGTGTTAAACTGCTCTAAATTTGGTAAATGGACAACAGCTGGTATGGAAGAAAAAACGAATTTTCGTTCAACGGCATTTGACCAGGCCTGTAAGACCATTTTAGGGTCTTTCCCTGAAGCGATTGGGGTGGCTTTCAAATTTTCGGATTGCGGTTGTTCGCTGCTGTGCGGTGTTTCTGCTCAAGGAAATCCAATCGGAGAGTTGGTGCATGTTTCCGGCCATCCTCAAAAAAAAGGTGAAAAGCCGCCGATTTGTTTGCGGTGCAAAAGGGACGGCGGCCTTAACCGGGTTATCTGGCAGGGCATTCATTGGCCCGGCGATGAAAGTGAACTACCGGATAAGGAATTGAGGCTGAATATTGGAAGAACTGTATTTGGTCCCGATTATACCGAAACCAACACCTGAGGACGACTGCATGCAAAACGGGCTGCGCATCAGGCGCTTATGGGCCGGTATAGACCCTCATGATACCAGATTCTGGAAAACGGTTCTCCGGCCGGCAGGAGCGCTTTTTCCAATCCGGCGACATCAATGCCAATGTGAGCCTGATCATAGGCCGCATCCCAGGGTTCAATCAAAATGGCGCCGCGATCCAGTGAAATCATACGCGGTAAAATAGGCTTTCCCCATTTCCGCTCGAGAATTTCTGCTTTCAAATCCGCCAGTGAATCAAAGGCCAACAACTGTTGCAGGCTTACCAGCGTCGGCGGGCTCAAGGAAATCTGACCGTTGAGATTGCCGTTGAGGCCTTCTTGCGGGTTGACCCAAAGCCCATGAGTTGTTTCAAGCTGATCCGGCCGGCAATGCTGGTCGGAAGGCATGCATGCCAGCCAGAAGCGGGTGTCATAGCGGCGCTTCATGGGCACAGGAGTGATCCAATGGCTCCAGGGCGATAAGGCGGACAGCTGCAGTGTCCAGCCTTGCGACTTGGCCAGGTTGACAAACCAATCCGGCGGAAGATCCATGTGCTTGCGTACTCGTACTGCATGTTCTAAATCCGCAGGGTTCTGATTGGCGCGCTTTGCTAAAAATACGCCGGCCTCCTCCAGCGTCTCGCGGATGGCCGCGACACCATAAGCCACAACTTGCTCCGCCGGCAGACTTTCGCCGCTTAGGCGATTGCTTAGAGCCTGACCACTCAAATCTACGTGACGCTGCCAGAAACGGTATCGCCAATCTTGCGCATCCAGAATACCGCCCGGGAACACGTAATGGCCGGCCATGAAACCGCTTCCGGCATGCCGCTTCAACAAATAGACCTGTAATTCTGCCTGATGCTGACGGGCCAGAATAACCGTAGCGGCCGGTAGGGGTTCCGATTGGAATGCAGACTTATGCGGCATGATGTTGAATGATCACGTTCAATGGTTCCAAAATTTTGGAAGGAAAGTATAATCATCCGCTTTAGCTGTCAAGATGAATGCGTGTGCATTCGTTATTTGCTATCCGGTATGGGTTACCGGTTGAGAACCCCCTTAACCGTAATCCATAACCACTAACTCATATGGGGCCAAAATGGATGTGTTTTCTTCCCGCTGAACACCGTTTGGCCCGGCGTAGCTCGTCAGGGCGAAGACGGGTTATCTATTTTTTTACTTTTTGGGGTACAATACTGGTCAATCTGCGATATCGGTCTTAGATTTAATACCGGAAGGGTGAAGATCCCCACGATCCGATACGCACGAGGAGCCTGCGCACGGCGTTGAAAAATGCATCAATAAAATGGGTTGTTTGACCGCAATAGGAGAAACGAAGAAAACGATAAAAATGTCATCTATTTCACTACCATTGCCCAGGCTGCGTTACAGGAGGCGCTTGAAGATCTCATCGCCAGGGGGCGCTACTTAGATGATGAAAATTGTGCTGATGAATGAACTACAAACCTTGACGCGCCAAATTTTACACAATTGTGACATCTCCGATGCGCAGCACGCCGGATTGTATTCTACCTGTGGTCTGGCGCTGCGCCTGAGAGACCTCTATAAATGGGAGCAGCGCCTGAATCCCTGGGAAGAAAAAGACACCTCTGAAATCCTGGATTGGATCGGTGAAAAAGAAGCGCTCTGGGAAAAACTGGCGCATACCAAACACGCCAACATTACGCTCCAGGGTAAAGTATACGATATTTTTGACACCAGCGCCATTAATGCAGTTCTTGAGCCCCGGGGCTTTTTTTATGGAGCCGGATATGCATACCGCTTGAAGCCGACATTTTTTCTGGCTGAGATCAAAAAAAAGCGCCAACATAACGGTTACACCGTTTATACGCTTGGCCGTGAACTGGCACGCGATCTGTTGACGTTGCCGGCGCTTACCCAGGATCGGCAGATCCTGTTGCGAACCGATTCGGCCCGGATGTTTCTATGGGACCAAATGGTCTACATCAAAAAATCGGGCCGCCCGGCATTGCAGTTTGCTTTAAAGCACTGCGGGCTTAAAAAGCCCGAGTCCGAGGCGATGCAACAGCATCTGCCGACTATTCTGGCAGCGCAAAAAGATAATTACATATATCATGAAATCGGAGAGCTCAGTGATTCCACCTTCGACCCGCACATCTGGCGCGAACTGATTGCCGCATTCCCGCACTCCCCGGTAGAGCTGCTTGCCAGAGGACTCAAAGACCTGCTAGCGGACACCCATCCAGACGGCACGCTCAATCATCTGATTGAAAATCGAAAATTTGCCGGACTGGGATTTTACACTGCTTTTTTAGATGGCATGCTAAAAGAATTGTTCCCCCAGTTGCGAAACGCCTTTGTGGACTTTTCCCAAACGGGCAATTGGCATATTATTAAGGATGCCTCTGCCGAGGGTTACCGGTATGCCCAAAAGGCGGCGGCGGCGATGGTTGAGCTGTATCAAACGGGAAAAAATAAAAATCAGTTGCGATGGGCCAAAGAACAAATTATAAAACGTCTGTTGAAACAGAGCCAATAAATGTACAATTCGGAGGCTGAGAATCAGGTGAGCATGCATGAAATATGATGCTGAATTTTGCCGGTGCCTTTTTATTGCTGCATGTGGTTGAACCTCCGTATTCAATAGGGCCGTATGAACTGCAGGAAGCGCATGAATAAGTTGTTGCCATCTTAGGCAACCTGACATGACAGATCAGCATGGGGCGATATGAAATACTACGTCTACTTTGATGCTTACGGACATGCCCGCCGCACGATTGATGCCTCAGAATTGGCCGAAACATACCAGAGCGATCCACAAACGTTTTTAAGAGCCATGTGCCGTCGCGCAACCGGTGAGAATGTTGGACCCGTCAGCGGTCATGTGGGTACCTTCAGCTTCGACAGTCTAAAGGAGCTCCAGGACTACTTAGAATCCTTGGGCGAAGAGTTAGATGGTTTTTATGAGGCTGAGGGAGACAGTCGCCCCTACAACTTTTAAAAGCGACTCAACCTGGTTGAGCCTGTTTCCCGTTCGCCCGTTTGCCGGTTAGAAAAAATTAAAATCAAATGAATTTCTCATTCTAACAGGCTCAACGGGCTTAACAGGCTAAACCGGCCAACCTATATTAGAGACTATTGACCGGCAAAAACTTTCTGGAGCAAATCGGTTACCCGGGCAGCCGGCTGGGTGCGGATTTGCCTTTCCTGCTCGGCCAGCATTTTAAACAGCCCCTGCAAGGCCCCATCGGTGACATACTGGTCTATGTCAAAATTGGCGCTTTTGCCAAACGGCAAACGTGTAATCTTTTCATTCAGGTCCTGGTAGGATCGCGTAACCCCCACCTCACCCATGGCATCTTTAACGATCGGCTTAAACACCTCCTGAAGCCGTGTGGAGGTTTTATCCTCAAAATATAGCGTGGCCTCATTATTGCGCCCGTTTAGGATTTTTTGGGCATCATCAAAGCTCATATCGGATATGGCGTCCCAGAAAATGGATTTGGCTTCAGGCGCAGCCCGCTCAGCGGCGCGATTCATGCTCAGCTCAAACGCATCTACATCTTCGCCGTATCCAGCTGTTCTTAGCAATTTTTCAACTTTCTGAACGGATTTTGGCAAAGGAATTTTAATCGCCGGGTTTTTATAGAATCCATCCGGCCGGGAGACGAGGCCAACTGCTTTTTCAGTTCCAACCTGCAATGCTTCTTTAAGGCCAGCGGTGATTTCATCGTTGCTGAGCCCGCCTGCAGATTCACCCAATGCTTTCTGGGCCTCTTTGGCCATGTCACTCAGACTGGCAGCAAAGCACAAATGAACAAAGACAACCATAAGGGCCATCATAACCAGCCCTAACGTATATCGAGATGTTTTCATATGCTGCTCCCTCCTATTTTGTATCCATCGGGCGATTCGATTCCCGGGTGCCCGCCCTGCCCTTCTCTGTTCGACCGGGGCCTAAACGCGTCAGGGGGTACTGTCCTTGGTTTTGGCTTCCGGGCTTTGGGCATCCGATGTTTCGGTCATATTCGTCATTACCCGAATTTCATCCAATCGTAATTTGAGCGTATTGATCTCATCGGCACTTGCTGCAATGGTCGTTTTGAGTTTTTGGTTCTCGGCCAGCAAATCTTGATTTTGGCTGTTGACGGCTTGCAGATCGGCGTATTTCTTCTCGAGCTCAGCTTTTTCATTGGCACAAACCTGCACCTGCATTTTTAATTCTCGATTTTCGGCCATCAATCGATTATTTTCGCCGCCGGCGGACTCGAAGTCAGCTTTTTCTTTTTCCAGGCTGGAATTGATTTCCGTCAAGGATGCGACCCGGGCCTTTAGCTGCTCATTTTCATCTGCCAGCGACCGTGCCCGCCCGACCTCTTTGCGCAGCGCTGCATTCTCCTGGTCGACGGTGCTTTTGGCCTCAATCAGCGCCTGAATTCGATCAGTTAATTCCAGATTTTTTTCAGTGGCGGATTTATCGGAGCTGAGCGCCGTCTGAAGAGCGGCATTTTCCTCCTGCAAAGATGCCAATTGCATCTCAAGGCTTTTGGTGCGCTCATCAGCTGCCCCTTCTGCGGTTGCTTCCGAAGGGACTTCTTCATCCGGTGTTTCCGAAGTCGTCGCTTCAGCCGGTGTCTCTGATTCGCCGGTAGCCGGAGCTGGCTGTTCTTTTGCTGCCAGCTGGGTTTCAAGCGCACTTTGACGTTTCTCCAAGCCGGCAACATATTGGGCCGCCTCTTTTAGCAGTGCCGGAAAGTCACGCTTTTCGCCATCTGTCACACCCCAGATATAATAGCCGGCAATAACACCGCCGCAAAATAAGATGAGCACCAGAGTACAGATTAGAATGAATTTGCTTTTGTTTGTCATATTGTCCTCCCCAAGTAAAAGTAGCGTGGTTAGATGGTGTGTTTTCGAAATGGCCAATTACCGGCTATATTTTTATTCAAACTACAGGGTTCGATCCCTCGCCAAACCCCAGCACATTAGGAATACCATCCACCCGGTCAGCAGCTCACAATCAAACCCAAGCTTATGTAGCACATTATCACAACTTAAGATATAATCATCGCGGCTGAACGCCGCCTGATTCCAGCCTTTTTGTGAGGGCACAATTCGATCAGTGCTGTGCGGGTTTTAACGTACAGTTATCAGCTAATCTTGATAATTAAGCTGAAAAAAGAATTGTCAAGAAGATCTCCTGTGATAGAATGCCTCACGTATTAATAACTGCTATCGGCGATCTAAATTACAATACACCGACACTTAACATGAACAAAAAACGCAGCGAAATTGTCATTCCGAAGGACAAGGCTGTATTCTGGCTGGATAAAAACGGGCGCTGGCACAATGCGCACGGTGAATTTGAACATCAAAAAATCATTGATTATTTTCATTCCGCTATTAAAAAGGACGCCCAGGGCTACTACCTATTTCAGGAACGAGGGGAATTCAGGGAAAAGGTCTATTTTCATTACGAAGACACCGCTCTGTTCGCTGTCGATTTAGCCAACGATCCAGACAATACTTTGATCCTCAATACAGGGGCGCGCGCTAGATTGAGACCCAGATGTCTTTTCATCAAAAATGACAGCCTGTACATGACGTTGGGTGCAGAAATCATCAAGTTTGCCACAAGAGCACTGCTAAAAATCTCAGACCAGCTATTGTTTGACGGTGAAGCGTATTTGATAAGGGTAAAAAATCGAAAATACAGGATCGTTGAAAAATAGCAACATTATATCTTTTGACAATGACGATGCGCTGAAGCGTTTTCGCACCGCCAGGGGCCGGGAAGCCGGAGTCGATGGCAATGTGGCGCTGTTTGCCGTCGACGGTGGTCAAAAATCGCTTTCGGCCATGAACGAAAATCCGATCCTGGCGTTTATCTTTGACGTCAAAGGGTTGATTGCCGACACATCCATTCAAAGAACCTAATTCAACAAACTGGATCTGCCAACATAACAAAGATAATACCCGAGTTCGCCCGTTGGGCTCTCTAAAAGTGAATTACCGCCTGAATATTTTGGCCGGCTAACGGGCTAGCGAGTAGCCGACTCAACCAAATCAGATGAAGTTTAGTTGCAGGGGGGCGCTGAAACCAGCAACTGAAAAACGGCTGTATGCTGTTTTTCAACAGCCCACTTGGAAGCGGTTTTGCCCTGATTATCCACTGCGCGAACATCGGCACAGTTGGCCAGTAGCGTTCGCACCACTCTTTCATGTCCCCGCCGGGCAGCTAGAATGAGGGCGGTATTGTTATCTTCATCTTGCGCATTTACATCGGCGCCGGATGCAATCAATTGCTTAACAATTTCGTGAAACCCGCCGGCAGCTGCCAAAATCAGGGCGGTTTTCCCGTCGCGATCTTTGAGGTTGACATCAGCAGGCGTGGCCTGCAGGTCCTGAATCAGGCCTCGATGGCCATTTAAAGCCGCGAACATGATGGCGCTGGCACCAGTGTTATTCTGGGTGCCGATGCGCGCGCCGTTTTGCAGCAAGAGCATGGCAATTTCACGGAAACCAAATTGGGCTGCCATCATCAACGAAGTCCAACCGGCATTTTCTTGAACATTAACATCGGCTCCCCGCTCGATTAATTCTTGTACAATTTTTTCATGGCCTTCATAGGTTGCTTTCATGAGTGCTGTCCAGCCGTCCGGATTCTTGGCTTCCACCGGGACACCCTGGTCCAGGAGATTTTTTACGATATCCATTTCGCCCAGTTCAGCAGCGTTGATGAGTTGTTCGGCGAGCTCCCCGGCCCAAACCCGCTCATTCGAGATCAAACAAAAAACGCATATGGCGATCAGGATCGATAAAAGGGCGCTGAGGCGCGACATAAGCATATCTCCCCGGAGCGGACCAAAATTTGACCGAAAACGCTTGCCACAGTGAACTGACTTACGTCTTGCGATTCTCTTCAGGACAACACTCCTGGATTTCCTTTTCTAATTTCTGGGTGTAATTCTCAAGTTTGGATTTGGCTGTTTCAAGTTCTTCGATGATATGCACGCGTTCAAATTCCCGGGCTTCAACTTTAACCAGCATCATGCCAAAAGATTCAGCTAATTCTGTCAGGATACTCGGGTATCTGCCCTTTTTCGAGAGCTCAAACAAGCGCTCTGCATCTGCTTTGTCATAATTGCCGGAGGCAATCTTTTTACAGCAGGCATTCAGCATATCAAACAAATCAAGATAGTAGCGCTCAAAATCCATTTTGATTTTCCTTTCAGGCTAAAGCACCGTACGGACGCCATTTATTTCAGAAGCCAAAAAACGAACCAATCGCTATTTTATGATTCAATATAGCGTCTTTTTTAACGACGCGCAATAATGAACACCGGGGCGATATCCGCTTGTAATTTATCCTTTTTCTTATAAACTTGTTTGCAAAAACCTTTGAGGGAATTATATTGGATATAATTTAAGCGCCTTGCAACGCAACCTGTTACTGATACGCACCCGTGTGACGTTTGGATGGCACAACAATACCGGTTGCAATTAAGTGAGATATGAGCTCAAATAGGAGGTTATTCGAGGCACGCGCCGGCCTCTGGCACGGTGCGGCAATGGAGCTCGATCATGAAAACAAAACGTTTCTGCCATTTTTTTTTAGCGGGTATTTTTATCGTTTCAAGTGGATCGGTCCTGGCGGCGCAAACACCGCAAAAAATCCTCAATGCGATTGTCAAGATCAAAACCCAAATTCCCGAGGACGCTGCCACGGCTCAGATTCTGGGGACCAAGCGTGAGGGAAACGGCGTTATCATTGACAAAAAGGGGCACATACTCACAATCGGCTATCTGATTCTAGAGGCCGAAACCATTGAGATTGTGAAAGCCAATGGCGATCAGGTTAAAGCCGATTTTGTGGCTTATGACGACCAAACCGGTTTTGGAATCATACGAGCGGCCCAACCGTTGTATATCGCCCCGCTTCGACTGGGACAGTCATTGCGCTTGAAAACAGGTGACCCTGTTTTGATAGCCGGTTTCGGCGGTACTGAAGCGGTTCTGGGATCACGGGTGGTTGCGCGCAAAGAATTTGCGGG
>JASFJF010000014.1:0-20750 GCA_050122255.1 Desulfobacterales bacterium | reverse complement strand
GCATGGCTTTTCAATTGTTTATCACCAGCAAACCGGGGTGGTTGCACCGCCAAATGTGGATGTGGTTTTGGTGGCGCCCAAAGGATCCGGGCGTACCGTCAGGAGCAACTTTTTGGATGGCAGCGGCATTAATTCCAGTTTCGCCATTCATCAGGACTATACGGGCAACGCCAGGGAAAAAGCCCTGGCGCTGGGAATTGCTATCGGGTCCGGCTATCTGTTCCCAACGACATTTGCCAATGAGGTTTATAGTGACCTGACGGGGGAACGCGGTGTGCTGATGGGCTGTCTGGCAGGTGTTATGGAGGCACAGTATACGTTGCTGCGCAAAAATGGGCACAGCCCCAGCGAAGCATTTAATGAGACTGTGGAAGAGTTGACCCAAAGCCTGATCCGTCTGGTGGCCGCTAACGGGATGGATTGGATGTTTGCCAGTTGCTCTACCACCGCTCAAAGAGGTGCCTTAGACTGGGCACCGAAATTTCGAGATGCCGTCGCCCCCGTGTTCGAGACGCTGTATAAACGCGTTGTCAACGGTGAAGAAACCAAGCGGGTCCTGGAAGCCAACAGTGCACCGGATTACCGCGAGAAGTTGGATGAAGAACTGGCCGTCATCAAAGAATCTGAAATGTGGCAAACCGGCACTGTCGTCCGTTCACTCAGGCCGGAAAACCGAAAGAAATAATCCAGGCGCAAAGCTCAAGGCGCACGGTGCAAGTCACACGGCAATGATGTCAATTCTGCTAGCTTGAGAAATAAAATCGAGTTTTTGACCTTGAGCCTGACGCCCTATGCCTTTTGCCCCTATGGCTTGGAGAAACCCAATGGACCCAATATTTCTATACGATACCACCTTAAGAGATGGAACCCAGGGAGAAAACATCACCTTTTCTGCAGAAGAAAAATTGAATATTGCACTGCGTCTAGATGATAACGGCATTCAATACATTGAAGGTGGTTGGCCCGGTTCGAACCCCAGGGATGTGGCATTTTTTAATTTGGCCAAAAGAGTAAAATTCACACAGGCCCGTTTGGCAGCTTTTGGCTCAACCCGTAAACCCGGCATTCGCCCCGATGCGGATCATAATCTCAAGGCATTGTTGGAAACCGAAACGCCGTCGGTGACCGTTTTTGGAAAGAGCTGGGATCTGCATGTTGAACACATCATGGGGAACACCATGGCAGAAAATCTGGCCATGATCAACGACAGCGTGGCATTTTTGAAACAACATGACCGCGAAGTCGTCTATGACGCCGAGCACTTTTTTGACGGCTTTAAAAACAATAAGCCCTATGCCCTCCAATCCTTAGGAGCCGCTGTCGACGGCGGTGCTGATTTTATTGTTTTATGTGACACCAATGGGGGCACACTCCCGTTTGAATTGGAGATGATCATTGAAGCGGTCCAAGAAGAATTAAGCGATTTCTGCACCCACCTTCCTCAAAAAGGCACTGTCAGACTTGGGATTCATTGTCATAATGACTGCAACCTGGCGGTCGCAAATTCGATCAGTGCCATTCACAAAGGAGCCGTAATGGTTCACGGGACCATCAATGGTTATGGTGAAAGATGCGGCAATGCCGATTTAACGTCGATCATTCCCATTTTGAAACTAAAAATGGGACAGGGGTGTATCTCGGCCGAAAACCTCAAGAAACTAAAAAGCCTGTCGCGTTATGTCAGTGAAACAGCCAATCTAGTTCCTGTCAATTCACGGCCCTTTGTTGGAAAAAGCGCTTTTGCGCACAAAGGTGGCATTCATGTCAGCGCCATTATGAAAGCACCTTTGGCCTATGAACACATGGACCCGGCAGCGGTCGGAAACAAACGCCGGGTGCTGGTATCCGATCTGGCCGGCAAAAGCAACGTAGAGTATAAAGCCAAGGAACTCGGTGTTGAACTCGGCAATAACGGCTATGACAGCCGTCAGATCGCTTCTGAGATAAAGCAACTGGAACAGGAAGGCTACCAATTTGATTCCGCAGACGGATCGTTTAAAATCCTGCTTGAAAAATTTACCGATCAATTTCATCCTCATTTTGAACTGGAATCCTTCCGGGTCACCATTGAAAAGGACAAAGATCAACCCTGCTCAGCCCATGCAACCATTAAAATTAGCGTCAGCGGCAAAGAAGAAATTACCGCCGGAGAAGGATACGGACCGGTCAGCGCCCTGGACAATGCGCTCAGAAAGGCCCTGGGAAAATTCTATCCCGACTTAGATACGATGCGACTGGTCGATTTTAAGGTCCGAGTGATCGATGGCAGCCGGGGTACGGCCGCCAAAGTTCGCGTATTAATCGAATCACGGGATCAAAATGAAATCTGGAGCACCATGGGTGTGTCGGAGGACATCATTGAAGCCAGCTGGCAGGCATTGGCAGACAGTTTTCAATTTAAACTCGCCAATGCCCAGCGGATCCGAATCGAAGATTCAGTGAAATCCCCCTAAAGGATTCAATGCAATCACTTTAAAAGGAGAGTTGAAATGAACGAGCCTGTAATGATATTTGATACCACCTTAAGAGATGGTGAACAGAGTCCAGGGGCCAGCATGAATACGGCCGAAAAATTGCGCATTGCGACCCAATTGGAAAAATTGGGTGTCGATATCCTGGAAGCCGGTTTCCCGGCCGCCTCTGATGGCGATCTCGAGGCGGTATCGCGAATTGCCGCTAAGCTGGAAAGAACAGAAGTGGCGGCCCTGGCCCGGACTTCCAAAAGCGACATCGACCGGGCCTGGCAGGGCATTCGCCACGCGGCCAAACCAAGGATCCATACCTTTATTGCCACTTCGGACATTCACCTGGAATACAAACTTAAGATGTCTCGCGACGAGGTCGTCACCGCCGCGGTCGAGGCAGTAAAATATGCTCGAACCCTGGCCGATAATGTCGAATTTTCAGCCGAAGATGGATCGCGCAGCAATCGCGATTTTCTTTGTAAAGTATTTGAAGCCGTCATTGAGGCCGGCGCTACAACGGTAAATTTACCCGATACCGTCGGTTATGCCATCCCCGAGGAGTTTTCAGAGCTGGTCAGCTATGTCAAAGCGCATACGCCCAATATTCATCAGGCCATACTCAGCGTTCACTGTCATAACGATCTGGGACTGGCCACGGCTAATACGCTCTCGGCCATAACGGCCGGTGCCCGGCAGGCTGAGGTTACTATCAATGGTATCGGTGAACGGGCCGGCAACACGTCTCTGGAAGAAGTTGTTATGTCTCTGGTTACCCGTAACAACTCTTTGGGGCTGACAACTTCCATTCAGACCGAATATATTCACCCCACTAGCCGGCTGGTGAGCATGATCACCGGCATTATGGTGCAACCCAATAAGGCCATTGTCGGCGCCAATGCTTTTGCACACGAGGCTGGGATCCATCAGGACGGCGTGCTGAAAAATCCAATGACATACGAAATCATGAAGCCGGAAACGATCGGGCTGAGCACCAACAAGCTGGTTCTCGGCAAACATTCAGGACGACATGCCCTGCGCTCGCGCTTAAAGCGCATAGGATATGATTTATCCGATGAAGAAATCAATCTTGTTTTTACGCGCTTTAAAGAACTGGCAGACAAGAAAAAACATGTGGTCGATGAAGATCTTGAAGTCATCGTAACCGAAGGCATTTTGCGAACGGCGGATATTTTCAAGCTCGAATACCTGCATGTCACGGCCGGCACAACCGTATTGCCCATGGCCAGCGTCAAGCTGGATATAAACGGTCGTCCGGCACAGGGCGCAGGCTACGGAAACGGTCCCATTGATGCGGCTTTTAATGCCATCGGCAAACTAACCGGTACGGCCTCAGAACTATTGCGCTTTTCGGTCAGCGCCCTGACCGGCGGCACCGATGCGCAGGGGGAAGTAACCGTGCGCCTGCGAGAAAACGGCCTTCTGGCACTGGGCCGCGGAGCGGATCCTGATATCATAACGGCCAGCGCCAAAGCGTATATCAATGGTTTAAACCGTCTGGAATACCTTAAAACCAATCCGGTCAAAGAAGCGGTCGTCTTATGAGTATGAATCATTGGAGTAATGGAGTACTGGAGTATTGCTGAAAGCTTGATGCGAATGCACAGGTTCCCATTACTGCATCATTTCACCACTCCATCACGCCAATTTTGGGGGTATATGGGTTTCCAGGGTCCCGATGATCTCGCTTACCCTGGAAATTCTTCTTTGCTCCAAAAACACTTCAATCCCGTCAATAATATCGATGGTTGCGTGCGGATTAATAAAATTGGCGGTGCCAATTTGCACCGCCGATGCGCCCACAATTAGAAACTCGAGTGCATCCTCTGCGGAGATGATGCCGCCGATACCGACAACCGGAATTTCGGTCGCCTGAGCCACCTGCCATGTCATTCGCAGCGCAACCGGTTTAATGGCCGGACCCGATAATCCTCCGGTGATATTGGCAATTTTCGGCCGTCGGGTCTCAAGATCAATGGCCATACCGGTAATGGTGTTGATCAGGGAAAGCGAGTCAGCACCGGCTTCTTCAGCGGCTTTGGCGATCAGGGTAATATCGGTTACATTCGGTGATAATTTTACCATAAGATGTTTTGAGCATTCCTTACGCACAGACCGGACAACACGATAAGCCTGTTGCGGGTCGGCACCAAAAGCAACTCCACCTGCTTTTACATTCGGGCACGAAATATTGAGCTCCACTCCGGCGATACCTTCCAGCACTTCGAGGCGCCCTGCCAGCCTGGCATAATCCTCGATACAGGTGCCGTATACATTTACAAATATCGGAGGCGACAATGTTTTCAAAAACGGAAGTTTTTCATCGCTGAAAGCTTTTAGGCCCACGTTTTCCAGGCCAATGGCATTGAGCATTCCACAGGGCGTTTCAACAATTCGCGGCGGCGGATTGCCCTTGGTGGGCTCCAACGCAAGGCCTTTTACAATGATGGCCCCCAGGCGGTTCAGATCCATCAACCCTTCAAATTCCTGCGCATAACCGAAAGTGCCGGATGCCGTCAGAACGGGGTTCTTTAGTTTAATGTCACCGAGGGTGACGCTGAGGTCCGGTTTAAGGGTCATCGTTTATCTTTTCTGCTGTTGCGGGCAGCGCCACTAATGTGAGCGCTTTCATTTAATCCCAATCGACGCCTCTTTATTCCGGGCCGCTTTGAGATATCATCGGTTTTAAAGGCGACTCATTTTTAAATCTGCAGAATGTCTTTGGCCGTTTGACGTCATGCACAACAAAATCATTGTCAAATTCGGCACCCGGGCTGTATGTATAAAGGAAATTCAACCCGAGGTCAACGATGCCTTTGCAAAAACCAGCTACTTAGCTAAACCCAAGACTTTCAGCAAAGATCACTGATGAAAAACAAACCGAAAAAAACACCGCCTCAAATTGCGTTGATCTCCACCCCGTGGCCTCTTTTCAATCGCCCTTCCATTCAGCTGGGTACGCTCAAGGCGTACTTAAAAGCCCGTATACCCAATCTGCAAATCGATACCTTTCATTTATATTTGCAAGTGGCGGAAGCGATCGGCTATCATACCTATCATGAAATTTCGGAACGAACCTGGCTGGCAGAAAGCCTCTATGCCGCGCTGCTGTATCCCAGCCACCATCAACAGGCTGAAAGACTTTTCCGCAAGGAATCGTCCGGCAGGCCCAGGCTGCAGAAGACTGAATTTAATGCCTTAATTCGCAAAATAAAAAAAGCAACCGCAGCATTTGTTCACAGTCAAAACTGGCAGGCCTATGGGCTGATCGGGTTTAGCATTTCGCTCTGCCAGTTAACATCCGCACTTTACGCCATCAAGCACATTAAAAAAAAGTTTCCGCAGGTGACGATCGTTGTAGGCGGGGCCTCGACTCCGGCAGTTGCCGCGCCGGCTCTTTTGAAAAGCATCACCGACATCGATATGGTGGTCAACGGAGAAGGCGAATTGCCTCTATATCATATTATTCAGGATTTCGGACGATCGCCGCCTGATCGGCGCAGAACCACCATAAAAGGCGTTTTTACCCGACAAACCGAAGCTGGACAGCCGGCTGCAGCCGCCTTCGCGCAACTTAAGCGCCTGGATGACCTACCGCCACCTGACTATGACGCGTATTTTAGCCTGCTGAAGACATTTAAGCCCCACAAGCGCTTTTTCCCGACCCTGCCTGTAGAAGCATCAAGAGGCTGCTGGTGGAAACGGCCTGCTGGATCCGATCGGGTGACCGGTTGCGCTTTTTGCAATCTCCATCTCCAGTGGGACGGGTACCGCAGCAAAACAGCCAACCGAATCGCCGCCGACATCGATTATTTGACAGGCCGGCATCAAACACTTTCAGTAGCCCTGATGGATAACGTATTGCCTGCCAAAAATGCACATAAGATACTTAGGCAAGTGGCCAACCTTAACAAAGACCTGCATCTTTTCGGCGAGGTCAGGGCAACAACTTCTTTAAGGGAGTTAACAGCCATGCGAGATTGCGGAATGCACGAAGTTCAGATAGGGATTGAGGCACTTAGCAGCAATCTCCTCAAAAAATTGCAAAAGGGCACCACCGCTATCCAAAATTTAGAGATCATGAAAAATTGCGAGGCACTGGGGATTCGCAATATCTCAAATTTAATCCTGCACTTTCCGGGAAGCGATGCGGATGATGTCGCCGCAACATTGCAGGCCCTCGAATTTGCCCTGCCGTTCTACCCACTTAAGCCCGTTCGGTTTTGGCTTGGGCTGGAAAGCCCAGTGTGGCGCAACCCCAAAGCATATGGCATCAAAACTGTGTTCAATCACCCCAATTGGTCCTACCTGTTCCCCGATAAAATCTTTCGATCTTTGCCGTTTCCAATCCAGGCCTATCGGGGAGATCTAACCTACCAGAAAAAAATTTGGAAGCCGGTTCAAAAAAAGGTCTCTGAGTGGCAACAACAGTATGCCGAAATTCGTAAAGATCGGGGGGCTGGTCCCATCTTGAGTCTGCGGGACGGAAGGAATTTTTGCATCATCCGCCAACATCGATATAAGGGCGAGCCGGCCGTTCACCGCCTGACGGGCGCATCCAGACAAATTTATCTATTTTGCCAAAAGCATCGACCCATTCAGGCTATCTGCGCGGCATTTCCAAATGTCCCCGACGATGCCATTGTCAATTTTTTAAAAATGATGATTGATAAGAGGCTCATGTTCACTGAAAAAAATAAATATCTGAGTCTGGCCGCACCCCTTAGGCAAAAAGCCATTAAATCGTGTTCGACCCCTTGACAGATAAACTGGATATATGCCATTCATAAACAAGAAAATCCTTCATTGATTTTAATGACTTAATGCTTACATTTCAAGTTAATCAAACGTAACTAACCAACAGTACCGAGCCTCGGGATGAGCGCTGATTCAGTTGAGATGCTTGAGGAGGGCGCCAGCCGAATCCTATTATTGACAATGAGTACGCTCATCGCCATATATTATTCATCATATTTTTGTGTTCTAAATTAACATCTGTTGCCGTTGTTGTGTTTTTACCCGATGACGAAGGCTTGCACCGATCAAAAGTGGTATCACGGATCGAAAGGAGGGGTGACAGATATGCGTAAGATAAAAGTTGCGATAGCCGGGCTGGGAAATTGTGCCAGTTCTCTTGTGCAGGGAATCTATTATTACCGGGATAAGGGCCCGGATGATGCCATTGGCTTGATGCACTGGGAAATCGGGGGTTACACACCCGCTGATATTGAAGTCGTGGCGGCATTTGATATAGACAAACGCAAAGTCGGCCAGGATGTCAATTCCGCAATATTCTCTGATCCCAACTGCACCCAGGTATTTTGTGACCACCTGCCGGCCGCCGGGGTAAGCGTCCAAATGGGTCGAATCCTGGATGGTATCGCTGATCATATGAAAGAATACGAAGACCGGCATACTTTTTTGCCGGCTGATCGACCGGAACCATCCTTGAAGGAAGTTGTCGCTATATTGAGAGAATCGGGAGCCGAAATCCTGTTGAACTACATGCCGGTTGGCTCAGAGAAAGCAGCCTGTTTTTATGCAGAATGCGCTCTGCAGGCGGGGGTGGCGCTGGTCAATAACATCCCGGTTTTCATTGCCAGTGACCCTGAGTGGGCCAGGCGGTTTGCGGAAAAGAATGTGCCGTTGATCGGAGACGATATAAAATCCCAGCTGGGGGCGACCATTACCCACCGCGTTTTGACCGATCTATTTAAAAAACGCGGTGTGAAGATGGAACGAACCTACCAGTTGAACACCGGCGGAAATACGGATTTTCTCAACATGCTCAATCGCCACCGGCTTAAATCTAAAAAGAAATCTAAAACCGAAGCTGTACAGTCGGTTACGGCCCGGCGACTGAAAAACGATAACATCCATATTGGACCCAGTGATTACGTGCCCTGGCAAAAAGACAACAAAATTTGTTTTATTCGAATGGAAGGTAAACTATTCGGTGACGTCCCGATGGATCTGGAACTCAGGCTTTCGGTGGAGGACTCGCCTAATTCAGCCGGGGTGGCCATAGATTCACTGCGCTGTGCAAAGTTGGCCCTCGAGCGCGGTGAAGGCGGCGTGCTGGAGGCACCATCAGCTTATTTCTGTAAGCATCCACCGCGTCAGTTTACCGACGATGAAGCCTATCACATGCTGGAGAATTTTATCAAAAAATTCCCGGGCAATGTGCGTGAAATGTCTGATTATCGCCGCAAGAAAGGACAAAAAATCAAGGTTAAAGAACATTAATAGCCGCTTAACCGTTTTGCTTTTTTTAGGGCAAATTAAAAAAATTTATCACGAAAACACGAAATTTTAATAGCACGAAATTTTATCATATTGTTTATTTCGTGTTTTCATTTTTTCGTGCTTCCGCGGTTTTATTTATTCCGGCTTGTTGCGGTAAGAACATCAGTTGAAAAAGTTTAAATTCGGTCTGGCAACGGTTTGGGGCCGCCGCTGAAAAAATCGCTGCAAGGCCGTTTTGGCTTCGGTCATGTTTTGCGCCCTCTGGATAGCTCTGTAGAGCGTATGCCCGTATTTAAAGCCGGCAGCATAGTAATAGCTAAATTTTTTAAACCGCCGCAACGCTTGAATCGCATCAAAATGCGTCTCCAAAAGTCCTGCCAGCCGCGAGGCACAGTCCAAATATATGTCGTCTCCAGATTGATATGCCGCTGTCCATTCTGCGAACAACCAAGGCCTGGCAATTGCCATCCGGCCGATGGCAACGCCGTCACAGCCGGTCGTTAACAGCATTTTCAAACAATCCGCCCGGTCGAAAACATTGCCATTTCCGAACACCGGGATGCTCACGGCCTGCTTCACCCGGCCGATATATTCCCATTTGGGCGGTCGTGAGCGGCGATCCGGTGCAATCCTCGGATGAAACGTCAAAGCATCTGCACCGGCATCTTCGAGTCCCCGGGCCATTTCAACTGCCCGGTGGGGTCGATCTTGCCAACCGATGCGGTACTTGACAAACAGTGGTATGGATATGGCTTTGCGAACTTCGGATACGATTTTAAATGCAAGCTGCGGGGCATTCAAAATCGCCGCTCCGCAATTTTGCCGGCAGATGGCAAGGTCAGAACACCCGAAATTGATGTCGACGCCAAAAAACCCTTCGGTCTCTATCCGCCGGGCGGCCAACGCCATGCTTTCCGGATCGGCACCGAAAATCTGACAGACCAGGCGCGATAGCTCGCCATCGCGCCACCTGAAATAAGTTGATCGGTGCCGGTTTTCCTGCGGTATTCGCCTGGCGCTGCACATCTCGCTGAACAATAAGCCATAGCCACCGAACTGCTCAACCAACTCCCGAAATGCAACGTTGCCTAAAAATGCCATGGGCGCCATCACCAGTCGCTTAGGGATGGTCCGCTTGCCAACGGCAAGGGGTTGATTGAGGATATCGTAAAGCTCAGGTTTGATTTTGCCTGCAATGCCTCGCATATGAAAACCCCCGAGGTGTCCAGCTTCTAACGTCGCACGCTAAATCCGATCAAAAATTTTCGCGGCTTTTCAATTTAGCAAATTCGGTATTGCTTTAAAAGCATTTTGTGTCGGATCAGGAGGATGAGTTGCCACAGCGCTAGGCATTATGCTTTTTGTTTGAAAAGGGCGCATCGATCACCTATAGTCTATGATGGGTCCGGACGTCGAAAATTGCACTCAAAAAAGCAAAACTGACCGGTGCGAGTCTGCAAAGTAATGCGAGCAGGTCGGAGGCCTGGATAACAAATCAGGACGCGTTATGATAGAAAAGGGCATTGCCGTTATCGGTTCGACAACCATCGATAAAATCATTTACCGCAATGGCAGCCGGTTTAAAGCCGGGGGTGTGACACTGTATTCCGGTGCAACTTACAGCCGGCACGGTATCCACACAATAGCGATTACCAACATTGCCGCCCGCGATGCGCACCTTATTGAGTGTATGGAAAATCAGAAAATTTTCGTTCATTCTGGCGCAACGCCGCAGACAACCCTTTTTATAAATGACATTCGCACCCAAAACCGCAGACAGAAAAATCCAGCTCGCGCCGTTTCGATCAGCCGCCGTCAAATATGGGAGCATATCAATGATGTCAAACTCGTGCATTTGGGGCCGTTGCATCCTGATGATATTGATGCTCGGGCCATACAATCTTTGGAGTCCCTGAACCTGGAAGTCATCCTGGATATACAGGGCCTGGTCAGAGCGGTCAGAAATGGCAATGTGTATCCGGCTGTTTCACCTCAATTAAGTTCTGCCCTCGGGGTCTCACAGGTCGTCAAAGCCAATAAACAGGAATATGCAACCCTGCTTTCTTTTTTTCAATCGGATCTGCCGACATTAATGCGTCAATTTGATATCCGCGAATTCATCGTCACGGCGGGCGCCAGTGGCGGATTTGTCCAGAAAATCACCGCAGCAACGGTCTCTTATGACGCAAAGCAAGTAGAAACTGAGGGCGATTCGACTGGAGCCGGAGACATATTCCTGGCGGCTTATGTGGTTGCGCGTTTGCTCAAGCAGCATTCGATTCGTGAGGCTTGTCGATACGCGGCCCGGCTGGTTGCCCGGCAAATCGAGGGAAACCACATTAAAGCGGACGATCTGTATCTATGAGCGTATAGGGGCAGTCGACAAGGTTCGACTTGATCCGGACATTTTCCAAGATGAATCTTTCTTCACGAAAGCGATTATGTTAAGAGTCAGGTACTTGGGCTCATTGATATTATCACCTGAATTTTGTACGAGCCGGAGGCTTCCATATGCAAGGCATTTAAGGGTAAGATGCCATATTCAGGTATCATACCGGGAACACAACCATTAGATTCGATTCAGGCAAATAATAAAATGGCGCTATTACAACCTCGCTTGCTTCCGCAATATTGGCAAGACCGATTTCTTGACCTGTTGACTCCTTTGATCAAGACGTTGACCCGCTGGGGGATTCATCCCAACGCATTTACCCTGGCCGGATTTGTCATCACCCTCGCAGCAGCGGCGGCTTTGTTCGAGGGCCATCTGCGAATCGGCGGGCTCCTCATACTGGCAGGTGGCCTGTGTGACTGCATTGATGGAAACCTTGCGCGTGCCATGAACAAAGCCAGCCGTTTCGGTGCCTTTTTTGATTCGACGATTGACCGCTATTCTGAATTTGTCATGTTTTTGGGAATCCTGGCCTATTTCATCATCAGCGATGACCGATTGACGGCCATAGTGGTTTTTGTGGCGCTGTGTGGTTCAGTTATGGTCAGTTACTCACGGGCACGGGCCGAAAGTATTGGATTTAAGGCTCAATCAGGGTTGATGCAAAGGCCGGAACGAATTGTTTTTTTAGGATTGGGCGCCTTGATTCATCCGGCTGCATTTAAGCTTGCCATTTGGCTGGTGGCCATTTTGGCCAACCTGACGGCTCTACAGCGCATTGGCCAGGCCTATCAGCAGAGTAACGCTGAAAAAGATAGAAAACCAAAAACACGAAAACACGAAATTTAATCAGCACGAAATTCTTCCGGCTCAGGGTACTTGGCTCACAACGCAAGGCAGTTGAAATGAATCACAGGAAAGAGGTTTCTTATTTAGTTTACCTTGTACCCTGTGCCTTATACCTTTAGCCAATCAAATTGAATCGTGCTGGGTTCTGGCGATAATCTCCTCCTGATGATCCACATCCAGATCGACAAAATAGTCGCTGTAGCCGGCCACTCGCACCAGCAGGTCGCGATAATCATCCGGTGCCTGCTGGGCTTTGCGCAAAGTTTTGGAATCGATGATATTAAACTGGATGTGGTGCCCGTTGAGATTGAAATAGGTTCGGATCAGATGACAGAGCTTTTCAATGCCGTCTTCATCTTTGAGGACATCGGGTAAAAACCTCTGATTTAACAGGGTACCGCCCGACTTAACCTGATCCATCTTGGCCAGTGACATGATCACCGCAGTCGGCCCGTTGCGATCCGCCCCGTGCGATGGAGAAGTGCCATCTGAAATCGGCAGCCCGGCCAGACGGCCGTTGGCTGATGCGCCCAACATTTTCCCGAAATAAACATGGCAAGTCGTCGACAGCATATTCAGATGATAGATTGTGCCCTTGGTATTGGGCTTGCCGTCAATGACTGCAAAAAGGTCAGCATACACCCGCTGCATGAGCGCATCTGCTGTATCGTCATCATTTCCAAAAAAAGGTGTCTTATTCAAAAGCCTCAGGCGCAGGGCCTCTTGGCCTGAAAAGTCGTCCTGCAGCGCCGCCAGCAGCTCAACCATGGAGACGGTTTTGGTTTCAAACACATGTTTTTTAATGGCAGAGAAGCTATCGGTGACCGTACCGATGCCGCAACATTGAATGTAGTTGGTATTATATCTCGGACCCCCGTTGTAATAATCTTTGCCATTGGCGATACAATCTGCAATCAGCACCGACAGAAATGGCGCTGGCGCATATCGGGCATACATTCGCTCGATGGAGTTGTTGATCCTTATTTTGAGATCGACAATGTGCTCCAGCTGTCGGACAAATGCGTCATAAAGGTCATCAAAATCTTTGAAAGCCTTTGGATCGCCAGTCTGCAGCCCGATCGTTTGGCCGCTCAATGGATCGGTACCGTTGTTTAATGTCAGTTCTAAGATTTTGGGGACGTTCAAATAGCCGGTTAGGATGTAAGCCTCTTTGCCGAAGGCACCGGTTTCAATACACCCGCTACAACCCCCTTCGCGGGCATCCTCCAGGGTTTTGCCGGTCCGGAGCTGCTCCATGATAACTTCATCAGCATTGAACACGGAAGGATATCCGTAGCCTTTTCGAATCACCCGGGCAGCCGTCTTTAAAAACCGATTGGGGGTCTTATGGCTGATCTGAACATTGCTGCCGGGCTGCAGCAAATGCAGCTCATCGACGGCATCCAGCATGATATAAGAAACGTCATTGACACCATCAGATCCATCGGCTTTCAAGCCACCGATATTGATGTTCGTAAAATCGTTGTAAGTGCCGCTTTCCTGTGCTGTGACGCCTACCTTGGGTGGCGCTGGGTGGTTGTTAAATTTAATCCACAGGCACTCGATCAGTTCTTTGGCGCACTCACGGTCCAGCACGCCGGCAACCAGGTCCTTTTCGTAAAAAGGATATAAGTGCTGGTCCAGATGGCCAGGACTCATGGCGTCCCAGCCGTTTAGCTCTGTAATGGTTCCGAGATGAACAAACCAGTACATCTGAAGGGCTTCCCAAAAATTGCGCGGCGCATAGGCCGGCACCCGGCGGCAGTTGGCGGCAATTCGTTCGAGCTCTTCTTTGCGCTGAGGATCCTTTTCTTTGGCCGTCATCTTCAGGGCCAGATCGGCATGGCGTTCGGCAAAAATAATGGCCGCATCGCAGGCGATCTTCATGGCTATTAGTTCCTCATCCTTATCGGCTGCTTCGGGATCATTTAGATAATCCAATCGGTCGAGACTTTTGGCAATGTCCCCCTTAAAATCCAGCATGCCTTTTCGATAAATAATGCCATCCAAGGTTGTGTGCCCCGGAGCCCGCTGTTCCATGAATTCGGTAAACATTCCGGCGCTGTAAGCGCGCTTCCATTCTTCTGGTACCCGGTCAAATAACCGTTCCCGCATGCTGCGTCCGTTCCAGTAGGGAATCACCGATTCGGTGTATACTTGCATGGCTTTATCATCCACCGCATAGCGGGTCATGTCCCTGGAATTAAGAATTTCGAGGTCTTCCCGAGAATGACAGGTCAGCTCCGGAAAGGTGGGCACTGCCTTGGGATAGGGCCCGCGCTCACCGACAATAAGTTCGTCTTCCCCAATGTAAATCGTCTTTTTCTCACATAAATTTTTAAAATTCAGCGCCCTCAGAACAGGCACTGAAAACTTTCCCTCATTTTCTTTGTAAAATTCGGTGACCAGCTGGGCTCGTTCTGCTGAAACACAGGGCTGGGCGTTAAAGCTTTGCTCGCGCAGGCGAGAAATTCGGTTATTCATGGCGTCCTATCCTCGGATTTTTACCTTCAAGCCGGATTGTTGGAGCCAGTCGGCAATCCGATTTAACTGTTCGATACTGGGACTCTGAATGTCCGCTGACATGCACTCCATGCCCAGGCGGCGGTATTTTCCCCGGGCTGAATTGTGAAAAGGCAGAATCGATATATGTTCAACCCCGGGCAGGGTGGCGACAAAATCAGCCGTATGATGAATATTGTCGGCATTCGTGTTGATGCCGGGAATAAGCGGAATGCGCACCTGGATACGGGCCTTATTCTCAGATAGCATTTTCAAATTATCGAGAATCAGCTGATTGGACACCCCGGTGAAGTCCCTGTGTTGGGTCGCATCCATGATTTTCAGATCGTATAAAAATAAATCTGTTTTTTGGGCCACCTGCAGAAGAAGCTCCGCATCCGCATATCCGGTTGTATCGACGGTACGGTGAAGATCCAGATCGCTGCACGCTTCGAGCAACTCCATCAAAAAATCAGGTTGCATCAAGGGTTCGCCGCCTGACAGGGTTACCCCGCCACCGGATTGATCGTAGAAGGCGGTATCTTTTTCAATTTGACGGATCACCTCGTCGACTGTCACCTTGTACCCCACAAATTCGACGGCTTCCGAGGGGCAGTGTTCGGCACAGGTTTGGCATAGATCGCATCCGGCCGGATTTCTGATAATCCCATCGGCTGTGCGGGTGATCACTTTCTGGGGACAAACCCGGATACAATCACCGCAGCTGACACAACGCTCCCGCTGATAGATTCGTTGGGAGGCAACACGAATGCCTTCCGGATTGTGACACCAGCGGCATGCCAGCGGGCAACCTTTAAAAAACACCGTTGTGCGAATGCCGGGCCCGTCGTGAATGGCGTATTTTTTTATGTCAAATAAGATTCCTTCGGTCATCAACCTGTTTCTGCCTGCCAAAAATGTTTAATTCTAAATTTATGCCCCCTTAATTGAAAAGTCAATTCTAAGGCGGGATTACCCTTGAAACAGACATGAAATTGTTTTATGCGGTTTATAGAAAAAACCTCAAATCCAGCATAAGGAGCCGTCAAGATGATCAAGGTTCATATTAAAAGGAAGGTGCCGCCCGAAAAAATGGAAGACCTGCGGGCCCTGATCAATCAAATGCGGTCCATGACAATGGGCCAGCCCGGATATATCGCCGGAGAAACCCTGCAACGTGTGGATCAGCCTGGCGTAAGCCTGGTCGTGTCGAAATGGCAATCCGTCGACTACTGGCAACAATGGTTGGACAGCAAAGAACGCACACAGATCCAGGCTCGAATTGATCAGCTTCTGGGGGCAGAGACACAGTACGAAATCTATGAATTCGACTAAACAATTCGAACGAAGGGACGATCGGCGGCGACCACTTCACCGACCCGTACGGCCGTTTCGATGCCCGCTTTTTTCAAACTAACGATCAGATCATCGGCCTGGGCAGCCGGTAGCACCAGTAAAAGTCCGCCGGAGGTCTGAGGATCAAAGAGCAGATCCTGCTCCACGGCCAACCGTTGAGCACCTAACTCCCAGGAGCCTTCCGCCAGCCTGCGATTGGCCTTGTTGCTGCCGGTAGTTTCTCCTTTCTCATACATCTCCAGGGCATTGGGGTAAAAAGGAAGGGTATCGTAAATCAGTTCGATTCGAACATCATTGCCCCGAGCCAGTTCAAGCGTGTGTCCCAAAATACCAAACCCAGTCACATCGGTACAGGCGTGTACACTAAGTTTCAAAGCCGCTTCGATGGCAGAGCGGTTAAGGGCCGCTATCTGGGGCAAAACGGATTCCAGTTCAGCGTAAGGGAGTTTACCCGAACGGTTGGCGTTAAACAACACTCCCGTGCCCAGAGGTTTCGTCAAAATCAGGGCATCACCCACCTGGGCACCGGCATTGGTCAGGATGCGGTCAGGATGAACTTTACCGGTTACGGCCAGGCCATATTTGGGCTCATTATCATCAACTGAATGCCCGCCGGCCAGCGATGCGCCCGCCTCCAGTACTTTGTCACTGCCACCGCGTAAAATATCATTTAAAACAGCCATATCCAGCTTTGCTGAGGGAAACATCACCAGATTCAACGCAGTTAGCGGCTGACCGCCCATTGCGTAGACGTCGGACAGTGAGTTGGCCGCTGCAATCTGGCCGAACCAGTAGGGATCATCGACCGGTGGGGTGATATAGTCCACTGTGCTAATCAGGGCAATATCGGGCGAGACCCGATACACGGCGGCGTCATCGCTGGTGTCAAAACCCACCAGCAGATCGGGGTCACTTGAAGCTTTCAGCCCCCTCAGCGCTTCCGACAGATCCGTCGGACCGATTTTAGCCGCTCAGCCACAGGTGCGCGAGAGGCTCATCAGCGTTTTTTTCTTCCTATAAAACAAAGATCTCTCCTGGGATCAGCCGGCAAAAGGAACGGATTCTCACTTGCGGGCGATCAACCACATAAACAATGAACTTTTGGTGTATGCAGGGTAGCCATGTATGAGTTTAACTTCAAATATATAATATCAATGAATAATTGTTTATTAATAGAAAAAATCAATATATTAAAATCCGGCAAGAAAGCGAACCCTAAAGCAGGCAAAGCCATGTGGGGTTGTTCCCGATGGCCCAAATGCATTTTAAAAAATGGCTTCAACCCGGAACGGCCTGCCGATCCGGTTGTTACAACAGTTCCTCAATCCAATCCAGTCCCAGTTCAAGCAATTTGCCGCGCTGCGGTCGACCGGTATCGGGATCACAGCCGATCATATCATAATACAGTTCAATGGCTCGGTTAAAATCCGATTCATTAAAAATCTGTCGGCCGGCATCGGGGCCGTCCGGTTTGGCTTCAAACAAACGTTTGGGGAGTTGATCGTTTTGAATGGAAAATCCATCGCGGCTGTTAAATGCCCGCGCGATGAGCGTCCCGCGCTCGCCAGCTCGCATCAGCTCAAACAGGCTTACATCCCAGCCGGTGGCGGCATTGACGCAATCGACCATGGTACCGATCGGCATGACACCTCGGGGAGCATAGCCAAAAACGCATAAGCCCATAGAATCTAGCGTGCGCCAAAAATTTTCAAGGATTTTGTAATTGCGCACTTTTTCGGTGCTGATATCCGTTGCCGAAACCGCATTATAGATACCCAGCGGCCGCACGGAGCTTACCGCAAAGGATTCCGGGTTGACAAAAGCGGTATCATGTGCAGCGGTCATATGATCGGCGCCATAGGGGCTGACAGCATAACCAATGCCGACGCCAACCTTAATCCGCGGATCGTGCATGGAAATCTCCTGTCCCTTGACGGCCAGAGGACCGGGGGCATCTTTAAGTCCCCATTTTTCAGCCAGCCGCGCTGAGCCCTCTGCCAGAACATCACCAAAGCCTTCACGCCTGGCGATCAGCTCCAGCAGCTGAATCATTAAATCAGCATCTCCGAAACGCAACTCCAGGCCATCCGTATCCGCGGTGGTGATGATTCCTGCCTCAAAGCATTCGCAGGCAAACGCGATGGTCATGCCGGCTGAGATCGTATCGATACAATAGCGATTGCAGATTTCATTGCCTTTAGCGACCGCTTTCAAGTTGGCGATATTCAGATTGCTGCCCAGCGCCGCGATGGTCTCATACTCGGGACCCCCGTAGCGTGAATCCAGGCCATATAGAGGGTCATCCAGCGCAACCCCCCTTTTGCAGCGAATTGGGCAAGCGTAACAGCCTTTTCTTTTCTGCAAAAGCACCTCATTGTATGTATCCCCGCCGATGGCCGCAGCCTCAGCAAAGCGACTACGCCGGAAATTATCGACCGGTAGCGCTCCGGCAGCCGATAAAATCTCCGGAAAGGCCGTCGTGCCGTAGACAAACAGCTGTTCGCCAATCGCATTATCCTTAAAGGTGCGGGCATATTGCTGCGCCGTATCGCGCAAAAGGTCAGGAGCGTGGTATGGCAGTTTTGCAGAACCCAGGGCCGCGACAGCCCGTAGGTTTTTGGAGCCCATCAGCGCCCCGAATCCACCGCGCCCATTGAAATGCCCCAGGTTATTAGTGATGTTGGCAAATCGCACCCGTTTCATTCCGGCCGGCCCGGTCTGCGCCACCCGAATTTTTGTGCTGCCCAATTCATGCCGGATGGCATCTTCGACTTCCTTGGCCTCCAGGTCAGCAATCGCCGTGGCGTCTTTCAATTCTGCTTTTCCCTCGCTGATCCATAAATAGACCGGATTTTGCGCCCGTCCGCTTAAAACCACGGCATCAAAGCCGGCCATCTTCAGTTCAGGGCCAAAAAATCCCGCCGCTTCAGACTCTCCGGCTGTTTCTGTCAGTGGTGACTTGCCTACCGCAGCAAAACGGCAGGCAGCCGGCAACGGCGCGCCGGTCATCACTCCGGTGGCCAGAACCAGAATATTTTCAGCCGAAAATGGGTCGGTGGCGGCCGGCACCATTTTCATCAGATAATGATATCCGATGCCCCGCCCTCCCAGATAAGATCGGTAAAAAATCTCATCGGGTTCATCAAACGCGATTTTTTGCGTTGTCAAATCAACACGCAGAATTTTTCCGGTATAGCCGAGCGGCATTGCGAATCCTCCTGTGCTTGAAATGGATCCCAAAGAGAATATTGACACAAATAAAGACTATATGCCAATCGTGCCCGTGATGTCAAAAGGCTTCAACGATCGATGAATCGGTTTGATATCGGGTGTGGATGATAATATGCTTGAAACTTAACATTTCCGGACATACATTGGTTCATCTCGATATGATCGAGCAACCCAAATGCGTCTGCCGATACGCCTGATTGGAAAAGCACCTGTGCATATCCAAAAATTTGGGCGGCAACGAAAACCAATGCGTGCATGCGGCAACTTTGGAGGAAATGAATGATGCGTAACGACTCGGTCCTTTTTTTTAAGCCCTACCCTTTTGTTGTTGGCCAAAAAATTTACATCGATGGCGGTCCCCGCAAAGGCGATTGGGAGGTTTTGGGGGTCAGTGATCGCAAGGTAAAACTGCGCTGCCCCATCTCCGGCAAAGAGCTTGAGTGGAATCGATTCTGCTATTTTGCCGAAGAGCGTACGGGGGAACAATGGCCGCACAAAGATTAGAGGCCATTTTAAGGCGGTTCAGTCCGTTTTCCGTTCGCGCGTTCACCGGATAAAAGAAACCAAAAAAACTATTCAATTACTGATTTTGCCATCGACGGAAACACAACACATATCAAGTGAGCATCTGAAAAAAAAAGGCATCAAAATTGGGACGATGTGCAAACCATCCGGAACGCGAAACCCGCTATGAATGCAGCAAACACAAAGTCTACATGTGCCAGGACTGCCTGGATTGCCGGGACCCGGATATCTATTGTAAGTTCCGCGAGGCATGTACGATCTGGTTTTTAACTCACAAAAATTTTGATGATGATGTCGAATCAGAAAAACTGAATCGGCGCCGCACAGGAGATGAATGTGGAAATATTAAACTATAGACCCATCGGGACGATACACACACCTTTTAAAGGCCCTGAAGGCACACCCATCCAGCCCGTCGGTGGTAGTGGCGTAAAGGCCGAAATCGAACTATTACCGGAATTCGTCGCTGGGCTTCAGGATCTTGATGGTTTCTCCCATATTATCCTCATTTATCATTGCCATTTGGCGCAACCCTACCGGCTTATGGTAACACCTTTTTTAGATGATGCTCAGCGCGGCCTGTTTGCCACGCGCGCACCTGCCCGTCCCAATCCAATTGGCCTCTCGGTTGTGCGACTCGTTCGAGTTGCGAAAAATATTCTGTATATTGAAGATGTCGATATTGTCGACAACACACCTCTTTTGGATATCAAGCCGTTTGTGCCCGAATTTGATGTGCGCGATGCCAATCGCATCGGCTGGCTTGGGCATAGAGCTGCTGATGTCAAAAGCAAAGTTGATGACGGTCGATTTGGAGAATAAGTCATGTCTGTTGGAAATGAGGTTTAGATTGTCGATAAAGCAGGCGGGCCTTAAAAAACAACGGTATGTCCAACCGTGTTGATAACGACTTTGTCCTTAAAGCGAGCATGCAGCGCCTGAGTGGCATGGCTGCCGGTACAATGCCCAACAACCATCTTTTCTAGATTAAAGCGATCCAAATGCCGCAAGATGGTATCCAGCTTTCCAGCGGCTGTTTTGACCAGATGCATACCGCCCAAAAGCGCGTAAATCCTTTTTTCACCGCTTATTTTTTTGACATGGTTAAGCGTATTAATAATACCACGGTGGCTACATCCTAAAACAACAACCGGTCCTTTGGCGGT
>JASFJF010000013.1:0-20893 GCA_050122255.1 Desulfobacterales bacterium | reverse complement strand
ACTGATGGCTGAAAAAATCGTTTTGACGAGAACCTCCCGGGTCGCGGGCACCGGCATGAGTTCTTCCTTAATAAGCACAGTATGCGGTTTTTCGAAAATGAGCGCCCTGCGTTTCATTTGGCCTTCCACTCCGGGCGAGCCCAAACAATGATATCATTGCCCAGTTGCTGGTAGTGAACCTGCTTGCATTCCAGGTATTGCGGAATCTGAAGTCCTCTGGAATTTAAGACCTGTAACCCGCCGACCAGCTTGGGGGCAATCGTAATAATAAACTGGTCGATTAGGTTGGCATTTATGAAGCTTGTGATCACCCGGGCGCCGCCTTCCACCATTACACTGCTGATGTTCATATCCGCCAGCAGATCCATTAATGCAAACAGGTCGATTTTACCGTCAGGGCCGGCGGCACAGGTCACGGGCTTGGCGCCAACTTTTTGTAGCGCCCGTCTTTTGGCGATGGAATCGGTTTTTGCGTTTATAAGCCAGGCGCTTACATCATTTCTTTGAACACACCTGGCATCCACCGGCGTGCGCAGGTGCGTATCCAGGATAATGATTTGTGGATTCTTACCTTCAATCCTTCTGACCGACAATTGCGGATCGTCGGCCATTACGGTCCCAATACCGATCAGGATGGCATCACAGGCAGCGCGGACCTGATGGGTCAGCGTCCATGATTGGGGCCCGCTCAATTCCAGGGGTTCATTATGACGAGAAGCGATGCTACCGTCGATGCTTTGGGCATAGCTGACGGTCACAAACGGGCGGCCGCATTTGGCGCGAAACTGTCCTGCATAGTGCAGCTGGGCCCTGAAATCCTCAATCGAATGGATGCGTGTGCCTGCGTAGTTTTCAGCGATATTGCCCGCCGTTGTAAATGTATCGGTGCCGGGGCGCGAGAGGGCTTCTAATGTTTTATTCGATGACACCATCTTCCTCCGGTGTAAGGTTGGCGGCATAACCATCATGCCAGCGGCGGCCTCCGGCCCTGACGCTCCCAAAGTAGCCTGTCCTCAGGCTGCCATATTGATCCCTTACCCGATCCGGTCAGCATAAGGGTCAGCGCACATGACAGCAGGAAAAAAAGGCTCAACGGCGAATCCCAGGCCGTCAACGTGCCAGCCGTGAGTACGCTGATCAGCAAAGCCAATATGCGGGCCATAAACCCCACAGCAATCATAAAAGCGGAAGCTGCAATCAGCAGCATGGCCGGCAGACGGAATGGCATAGCGGTGTTATGCTCACCCGTGACGGGACTGACAACAACTTCAAAAAGGAAATATATTGCGGTCAGGGAGATGGTTAAACGCAAAATAAAAGGAAACCATTTTGTTGCTAAAGAATCGCAATTGCGATCCCACCGTGTTTGTTGAAAGTTGTTGACCTTGACGTAACCACCGGCCACCAGTGCGTCTCTCAGAAAACCGGCCAGCAGCGGTATCATAAAAATCGTAGCCGCAACGGTCATTGCCGGCCGGGAAAATACCGGAAGCAGGGCCACGGCCACCAGGCCCATCTGGAAGCCGGCAATCATTCGTTTGGCCGGATGGGCTTTTATTTCGATAACCGGCCGGTTGTTCTGTTTTCGACGCCAGAGGCCGAATTGAAAAAGATAGTAGGCCAGGCCGACGCAGATGTAAAAAACCGGCAACCGGCCGTAGCCGATAGCCAAAGCGGGTGCCACCAGCAGACCCAACGCGTCGATTTTGGTATCGAGCCATTCACCCAGTCGGCTTTCAGATCTTGTGACCCGGGCGACATATCCGTCAAGGTAATCCAACAGGACCGCCACGATGTACATGGCACCGGGCAGCCAAATTAACCACGGGGCCCCGGCCGCAGAACCCGGCAATTCCTGGAATAAAAAACCGCCCAGGGCTCCGATTAGAAGGCCCCGTCCAATCGTCAGCCAGTTGGCAACCCCCAGAGCGGGCTGCAGATCGGCATTGTGCAATGAATGGCTTTTCGCCAGCGCCGTCCACAGAAGCGTCAGCACATAGGCGTTTACGACGGCCGCCATCAGCAGCCATCGAAATGCGGAATATGGCTGCCAGACGACATAAAGGCAGCTAAAGCCACCGAGGACACACAGCATGCAAAAAAAACACGCTATTAACCACGCGGTTTGCAGACGGCACCGGGTGGGCCTATTTTGAACGGCACACTGCCGGGATATGTATCCTGCTTTGAGCATTTTGCTTTTGTGCACGATTATGCTGCTGATAATTCATTCCGCTGTCTATCTTAGAAAAACTTGCCGACTTTTCGTAGAAATCTGATAGTTTTTTAAGAACATAAGGCCTCTTTTTTGGTTGGCAATCTACTCGTTTTTCAGCATTGACTTAGATTGTTGCCGATATATCGCCTTCCAAAAAAAAACATGCCCGGCTTGCACCATTGATCAACTTGATTGACAGGTCTATTTGGTCGGGGCGAACAGAAAAAATTGTATGGTAGATAAAATATTTGAACTGGCTTCAGATGCTTAGATTTTGTTCGAGAGCACGGCGAAATTCGATTTAAAAGCGCAGCGTATACGTCGGTACGAGAGCATTTTAAATCGAATTTTAACACGGCTACCGGACAAAAGATGGACATCTGAAGCCAGTTCTAGAAATTTTTCCCGATTGAGAGCTGCTTGCCTGCCCCCCGCCTTGGAAAGTTGGTTTTGATATAATCTTGCAATTCTTCCAGCAGTGTCAGTTGCTCATCATCGAGCACCTTGGATTCCCTGAGATGCTTGATTTCTGTTAGCGCCGCAGCGGGTGTCAGCCGGAGCGCACCTGTATAATCCTGCAGGGCGCGATCCTCCCTGCTCGGGTTAACGCGGCGCATGTAGGCTTCAAATTCGGTCGCAGATTCTTGGGATAAAAATTGTGGAAAATTCCTGCCGATCACGCGATTGGCCAGAACGCGGGCATCCGGGCTTGAGAGCCGGTGGGCGATGTGTTCCATTTCATGCGGAGCGGCTGTTTGAAACTTTTTAAATAACATCTCGTCGCCTCGACTAAAAAAGCCAATTTGATACAGGGCCGCATCCGGATCCAGATTCGGAATATAGGGGTATGTGTGGTTGCGGTGATAATTTGCAATTTGCTGGAATAGAGCAGGATTGGAATGCAGCCATTTAAGGTTTTCTGTTGCAATCGCCTTGCGTTCGGTATCGAGCAATTTCATATATCGCCGATTGGGCGGCAGCAGGATTCCGGGTTCACCGTATCGTTTGCGAATGACCCAAGTGGTTTCATCGATCGTGTCGGCTTTGGTCTCCGGGAGCCCCGGCGAGTCAAGTCGCAGCCAGAGGGTTTGATTGGAATACGGGATTGAGCTTCCAATGGACAGTACCGGAACCTGGTACATGAGCCGGGGGCCGTATTCGCTGCTCACCATCAATCCCCAGCGGTGATCACCGAGAGCACTCTGAAACGTAGCGGGTATGTCGCTTATGCGATGGGCATCGGTTTCTTTCTCGAAATATCCCAGCAAATAGTTCCACATCTTTTGGTTTTTAAAAAATTTGCGGGCCAATGCCACAGTTGCCATTACATCAACCGCCGCATCATGGGCAGGCCCGCCGGTCAGTTGATTGACTTCACTGATATGTTCCAATTTCAAAGACGGTTTTGACTTTACCTCAGGCCAGTTGATGATCCCCCGGTTGTAAAGCCAGTACATGACCGTTATCGGTAACAGATCCATCCGGCGGCAACCATTCTTGAACTGGTGCGTGTAGGCGGGCAGCAAATTGCGATGAAATGCAAACCGCAAAAACTCATCATCAAACCCCAGGGAGTTATATCCCAGGCTGATCGTATTGCGCCGGTTCATCAGCTGATGAATCTGTCGAATCGCCTCATATTCGCTCTGCCCGGTTGTCAGGTCTTTAAGCGCAATCCGATTTGTGATCACGGCTCCGGGAGAAGGAATTACGTCTGGGCGCAATTGTATTTTTAGGGTGAAGCGCCTGACTTCGTTAAGCTGCCGGTCAGTGCGGACTGCGGCAAACTGCAACACTTGATCGAAGGCTTTGTTTAACCCGGTCGTTTCAATATCATAGAAAAGGTAGGTTTTGGTCATGACCACAACATATTTGGGCGCGAAATGGCAACAGCGGCTGGGTTAATTCCGTCGGGCCTTAAACTCATCTTCTTGTCACCATTTGTCAAGCCCAAAAACGCAAAGTCCTTCGCTGGATTTTGTCCTCGATGTTGTTGCTATTTGGAATTAGCGCGTGGTTATTTTTAAATCATTTGCATCATAGCCAAATTCGGTTAGGAGGCTTCTGGAGGTTTTTACGATTTCATCCGGGCTCATTTTAGTCTCGACGTAGATATCCATGCCCTTAATTTTTTCAGGAATGCGCAGCTGGTCGGAATAGCGCGTAAAATAGGTTTTATCCTCACCGGAGATCCAGAGTACTTTTTCAAAGTCCTTCGAATGGATTGCGGCAAAATAGTCACAGAGGTTGGTCAACAGATCCTCCCAGTAGCGAACCGGGTTTGTTTTGCCGTTGAAAGTAAAAGATTTGATTTCTTTGTCGGCATAGCTTTCTGGTTTCAGGTTTGATTTTTTCTGGGATGGGGATGGCTTTCTGGTCACGCTCTTTTTTTCCGGACCCGGGATTTCAATGACCTTAGGCGGCGGCCCGATGTTGGCTGCCGGACGGTTGGTGATTAGCCAGCGGTCCAGATTTTTTTCTAAAAAGCGCTCAACCGGTTTCGACTCGACCTTGCAACCGCATATCTTCTCTGTGGATTCGCGCAGCAACTCCACCAGGATCATGTTGGGCTGGCTGACCAGTTTGTTCCAGGCTTCTGGAATTACATCGGCGGCGATTTTCTGATTTTTATTCTGATTTAGCGTACGGGCTGCCTTTAATGACTCACCGTTGGCAACTTTATTCTTAGCGAGCAGGTCGATCAAGTTGTGGACAACCGCATCATCATTTTGTTTGATTAGGTCAGCGGAATAAAACCATTTATCCTGGGAACTACCTGATGATTGGGTTAGGTAAAACCACCAGGTAATCCCGTTGGTAAGTACCGAAATATCTACCTTTTCCTGTGCTGCAAAACTCAGCAGCGGCTTCTGATAATGATCCAGTTTTTCGTGGACGCGCTTAACTTCGATCAAAATTTTATTGGTGTTATCAAAACGCAGGGCATAGGCCGCGCTGTAGGAATTGACGGCATAATCCGGATAGACCTCATCAACGTTGAAAATATCCCAGCCCAGGAATGAAAGCAGCCTCAGTACGACTGCCTGTTTGGTAGAGGCTTCATCAAATGTTTCAAGCTTATTGTTGGTCTTCAGGCTTTTGATAAACGAAACAATTTCTTTTTTCATATTATCCTCAATGCTATTTGAACAATTTTTTACAACACGCAGGCATACGCCGCATATTGCTATATCGGTCGATTACGATCAAACTTAAATGTTTTTAATCACTAAAGTTTCCATCAAAATTGGCCGAAATTATCCTTGCAGATCATAAAGTGCGGATGGGAGTTTGATCGCTTAAAAATTAGGAAATGTTGATGAAAACCAAATTATTATTTCTTTGCGCTCTCATTTTTTTGCTTCTGGGATGGAATACCAACCACGGGGTTTTATTTATTTTCTTTGCCGTTCATCTGTTGACCCTGGCAATTGGAGTAGTCGTTTCTAAATATGATCAAAAACGCTGTTCCCTGCCGACCGCTGATACCCTTTCCAAAACCGATTCTTCCGGGTCATAGCCAGCGGGCAAGCTACCAGGAAATAATGCCAGCCATTTAGCCCCGTATGCATCATGTTCTCGGCCATCCTGATATCGATCATGCAGACGATCATGCGCTGGAGTATGAATTGATCCAGCGCATTTTTTTATGGAAACGATGGCAAAATTTGTCGCCTGAGAAAAAGCGCCAGCTGCGGGAAAAATATCACCAGCGGCGCGGCACTCGCCTCTAATTCATTCTCTTTTAACCTTCTGACTGCCCCGAGATCCCTGTGCGGTAACAGGGCTTTTTATCTGCAGACCTGATCACGGCGTTCAATCCGGGAAATTGAATATTTGTAGATATATAGAATACATAGATGTATAGTTAGTGCCATTATTTAAGTTGACAACGCGGCCTCTTTATGACTTTTATGATACCTGCCAATCGCTAATTTTATAGAAATTTAAAAAGTTCGCACTTCTTCCGGTATTCCCTGGGGAATCATTTCCGCCAAAAATGTTTGCCCTGAGTGGGCGCACTTCTATTTTTTTCAATTAGCCATATTGAACTTTTGGACATGCTTTGTAATTTATCGAATACAAGCGATAAAATTCTCTGATTGACAAGAGGTGCACCATGTTTGTCTATTTTCGGTCCTGTAATCTGAACCGTCCAACGGCTGTTTTGCAAATTACCATGTTGGCTGGGATTTTGCTGATAACAGTGCTGACCGCGCGACCCTCGGTCGCCAAACAGGCCTTCAGTACCCACATGCCAAGGATTCTGCAGGCGATATCGGAGCAGTTGCCCGATGGCTGGCACCCGCGTCGCATGCGCGGCGGTGCGGTAAAAATGCACAATCCGATGCAACGTCTCAAGGCCCGTATTGATCGCCATGGTGTCCATTTGACAGCTGCAAATGGATGTTACCTTAACATGCAGCTGATACAGTATGGTTTCAATGGCAGCTTACAAACGCCCCAGTCCAATCGTGTGGAAATCAACGATACCCGGGTTGAGGTGATCCACGACCCCGGTCTAAGCGAATGGTTTTTGAATACACCAGTGGGTATTGAACAGGGGTTTTATCTAAAACAGGGCCATCTCCAAAAAACCATACCCGACAATATGCTCGCTCACCGTAATTTCGAGCTACATTTTAAAATGGGTGGTGATTTGATGCCTGAACAGACGGCCGATGGGATTGATTTCATAGATGCCACCGGTCGGGTAAGAATGCACTACGATCAATTGCTGGCTTTTGATGCCAATCACCAGATACTGCCCAGCCAGTTTCGATTAAGCGGAAATCTTCTGTTTATATTGGTTGAAACTGCCGGAGCACACTTTCCGGTGACCATTGATCCGATCTTTAGCAGCGAACAATCGCTGACCGCTTCGAATGCGGCGGCCGAAGACCAGTTCGGTGACGCAGTGGCCATAGATGCTGATACGCTCGTAGTCGGCGCCCCTCTGGTAAATTCGGGGACGGCCATCGATACCGGCGCGGTATATGTATTCGTGCGCGATCCGTTGACGGGTGTTTTTAGCGAACAACAGAAATTAACGACTTTGGATGCGATTGCCAAAGATAACTTTGGCAGCGCAGTTGACATAGACGGTGATACCATCGTTGTTGGGGCGCCCCGGGTCAATTCAGGCCTTTCCTTTGATACGGGGGCGGTTTATGTGTTTACGCGGGATCCCACGGTTGCCAACAATCCGTGGACGCAACAGCAGAAACTGACCGCAGCCGATGCAGCTCCTAATGATTTACTGGGCAGTTCGGTGTCTGTGGAGGGGCATACCCTGGTGGCTGGCGCTCCCCGCAAAAATTCCGGAACTGCAAATGCCGCTGGAGCCGTTTACGTATTTACGCGCGATCCGGACGACCAGACCGTTCCCTGGTCCCAGCAGCAAAAGCTGATCGCCACCGATGCGGCCGCTGAAGACCAGTTTGGCACATCGGTGTCGCTAAAGGGAAATACGATTGTCGTGGGCGCGCCGCTGGATAACCTGGGTACCGTTTTTGATGCCGGCTCCGTGTATGTATTTACCCGGGACCAAACCGTTTTTCTGAATCCCTGGAAGCAGCTGCAAAAACTCACTGCCAGTAACGCCAGGGCGGGCGACCGCTTGGGGCTATCCGTGTCGATAGATGCGAATACCGTTTTTGCCGGTGCGCCGCGGGCTGACCTCGCCGGCTCTGTTGACGCCGGGGCGGCCTACGTTTTCACTCGCAACTCGGCATCTGCCAATTTCAGCCAGGAGCAAATTTTAAGCGCCAGGATTGCGGGCTCCAATAGCCAACTGGGCATATCTGTTTTTGTGGACGGTCCCAAGGCCCTGATTGGTGCACCGGGGACACGGTTGTTTACAGCGACTGACGCCGGCGCGGCATATCTGTTTGTCCGAGATGCGCTTTCAGGTAAATGGCGGCAGCAACAGGAATTAACCGGCAGCAATCCGGAGGCATTGGCCGAATTCGGTGGTGCCGTGTGCCTCAATGGTGTTACTGCGATTATCGGATCCGCCAAAAGAAATCAGGGCACTGCCACCTCAGCCGGTGCTGCCTTTGTATCGATCCTGGAGCCCGCAGATGATGAAATCTCCCAGGAAACCGATATGCTGACCGCAGGCAATGCTCGAGCCAATGATGCATTCGGCAGTTCGGTGGGTCTTGGTGGCGAAAATACCCTGATCGGGATACCGGATGCCGATCCAGGAGGAGATCTGAACGCCGGAGAAGTCTCGGCTTTTGAGCGCAATCCGGACACCCAGGTTTTTGATGACGAGATGAGGCTGACAGTCGGTAATAAAGCCCCGTTTGATGCCTTTGGTGCGGCTGTCTCCGTGGGTGCGGATATCGCCGTCATCGGCGCGCCCAATGACGATATTGGTGCTGATGCCGATGCCGGCAGCGCTTATGTGTTTAATCGGGATTTGGATACCGGCGACTGGGAACAGGCGGTCACATTAACTGCCGGTGCTGATGTGACGGCTTTTGATAATTTCGGCGCGGCGGTGGCGATTGATGTCGACATCATCCTGATTGGTGTGCCTGCTGACGATCCCAACGGCATACTCAATGCGGGTTCCGCGTTTCTCTTCAGCCGCGACCCGGGCAAAGCCGCGTCCGAACAATGGCGTCAAACACAAAAGCTGACCGCCGGGGCCGACGAAAACATGGATGATAATTTTGGTGCGGCGGTGGCCCTTAACAGCGACACAGCTCTGATCGGTGCGCCGCGCGAAGATGGCGGCGGGGCGGTTTTCGTATTTGTACGCGATCCGGATGATAACAGCTGGACCCGCCAGCAAAAGCTGACCGCATCGGATGCCAGCCCGGGAGATGCGTTTGGAAGTGCCGTTTCGGTGTTTGGTAACACGGCCATTATCGGCGCACCTCAGGCGGATGTCACCGGGGTGATGACGGCCGGGGTGGTCTACCTGTTTAGGCGTAATCCCACCCGGGCGGCCAATCCGTGGACCGAGCTTCAGAAACTGGAATTGGCAGATGCCGCCACCGGCGATGCATTCGGCGCTGCTGTGGCGCTAAGCGGTAATATGGCGGTGGTCGGCGCGCCGGGGGTCGACTTGCCACCACATAACATGGTCATGCGGGTCAATGCGGGTGCTGCTTATAATTTCAGGCGCGACCCTGATACCGGCCTATTTACCCTGCGGACCCAGCTGACTGCATTGGACGCCATGGCTGATGAAGCGTTTGGCACAGCGGTCATCATAGCGTGCGATACCATTATCATTGGTGCTCCGGATGTTGATCTAAACGCCATGCTGGTAAATGCCGGGGCCGCTTTTGTATTTCAAATATTCCCGCTCAGAGACGACTCAAACGGTGGTAGAGGCGATTCAAACGGTGGCGGCAGAAGTGTCAGCCTGAATTGCTTTATCGACTCGGTAATTTCCGGTTTGCCATCGAACACGCTGGGGGATGTTCTGATAGTGCTGAGCACCCTGATTTTGTTGTTATTTGGGTGTTGTTGGGGTGTTAAAGCATGGGCATCAAGCCACGACGCTAGATCTCGGCAATAGGATCCAAATACTGGATTCCGATTCCAAATATTCTAACTTCTAAACGAACCCTGCTTCTCGGTCCTAAATTGCCCGACTGACAATTTTTTGACCCATTTCTTGACAACATTTGTCACTTTTTGCCGGGCAGAAATCAAGCCTAATTTATAACTAATTAAAAATATTTGAATTTTTAAAATAAGTGAGGTTGGCATGATAGTTGTATAGGTATGTAGTTCGTTTGCCGAAAATAATCCTAATGTTTAAACGCCCAGTGACCGATATGAGGATTATACGGTGTGCATGAAATCGGCCAGCAACAACAACCTCAAATGATAAGGTGTTAAAAATGTTAGACAAAGCTGCAGACAATCACAATTTCGATTTCAACATTGGTCATCTTGTCAAAAGCCCCTGCAAAGCATGCCCGACCAGAGAAGATTTCCCCGGCTGCATGGAAGGATGCGAGCTTTTGGATCAAATTCAGACAGTCTTATCTGATTCAATTTCCAGCGCCAATAATTATTCCGTCATGGAGACGTTTGACATCCCGTCCACCGTGCTGGATCAAATTTGATTGCCCGACGGCCCCGGTCATTTGACCGGGGCCGGTTTTGCACAATTTAGAAACGCCACCCTTACCTGCAGGTTTTGCGCAAGCAGTGTCTGACCGAATTTGTTTGAGCCAACCAGCGACTGTATTATCGATTTTAAAATTGTGCGGCTTCAAGTCCGAATTTGCTATTTCCAGTGTACATGTCTTTCTGTTTCTATCTCCCATCTGCTGCGTTATTAAGGCCGCGGCGTAGACGACGATCGCCTCGGCCTTAAATGCCTTGCATATGAAAGCCTCCAGCTCGTGCAAAATCCAAGGTATTAATTCCCCCTAAAAAATTGGATTGCCATATAGGAAAATGTTTCCCGTGCGGTGGTCACCTGCGAAATGTCCGCATAAATTTTATGGTCTTTACCCCATAGGTGGCCGTGGCCGATAATCTCAGGCACGATTTCTTCATCCAGAGTTTTTGACAAATCCAGATCGGCTTTCCAGACCAGCGATGGTTGGCCGTTTGCGCCGCTGTAACCAGGGGCATCTTTTTGATCTGAATAATAGGCATTGTAATCATATGAGCTGTTGGCCTCGATAAAGATACTGACCTGTCGGTAGCGTAGCCGCTCTGGAACCTGCCATTGGATAACCACCGTGTCGCCTGATGGCGTGGCACCACTGATCGCATCGATTTGCGCGCCTTGCACAACTTTATCTGTTTGCCTGACGCCATACCAGACCGGTATGGATTCAGGCCGTGTTTCAGCGAGGATCCATTTGTTCTCAGCTGCTTTGCCGGTGACAAAGATTGTTTCAATCATACCGGAACCTTTTTCCTGCAGCCAGATGGCAAAGGTTGGTTGAGATTTCGGTAAAAAAATGGAGGGTTTTTCGTAAACCGCGTAATTATACGTCATTTTGAATTCCAGATAGGGCTGACTTGCATCAATTTGTGGCTTTTCGCTATGTTTCGGGGTGGCGACGCATCCCATAAGGACCAGCCCCAGCCATACCATCCATCCTGTCTTTTTTAGTCGTTGCATTGTTTTTCTCCTCGTTTCATGTTGACCCAATCATTAAAGGTGCCTGCCCGAGCATTGGTCTTTTCTGCGGATGGCATTTGAACTTCATTTTTTGCCTGGCAAGTAAGATCCTTCTTTACTGCAAAATATGCTTTTTGATCAAGCTTGACTTTAAAATCCGCATTCATTAATTGTGCACAGAAAACGCCCACTCAAACTTCAACCCGGGGAAGATTTCATGAAAGAACAATCGCAGGAGCGACCGGCTCTATTAATCATCGATATGGTCAAAGATAATTTTGATGAAAAGCGGGCCCTGCCGATAACACCTTTTGCCCGCGCCACCATCGTGTCTCTCAATAGATTGATCGGCGTATTTCGCAGCCAGCAGTGGCCGGTCGTGTTTTCCACAGATGCTTTTCAAAAAGATGATTTCATTTTTAAGGGGCGAATGCAGCCCCATTCGCTTGCCGGCACAGCGGGCGCCGAGGTTTTTGAAGAGCTGGATATGCAGACCAATGATTTGTGGCAGCCGAAACCCCGCCTTTCAGCCTTTTTCAATACCGGTTTGGAGCGTTGGCTGCGGGACAAAGGGGTAACCCTGTGTGCCGTCGGCGGCATAGCGACCCATTTTTGTGTGCTGGCCACTGTACTGGATGCGATCTGTCATGATTTTAAGGCGGTCTTGCTTGAAGATTGTTCGGCGGCTTTTTCCAGGCAGGTTCACGAGCAAACATGTGACAGTTACCGTCGCAACCCGCTTTATCCATTGTTGCGCGTTGCTAAATCCGCGGATCTGATTGCCGAGCTTTTGAAAAAATAATAAAATATTACGAAATTATAAAAACACGAAAAATAAATTGTTACCTTTTCGTGTTTTCGCATTTTCGTGCTTTCGTGATTTATTTATCTTCTTGTTCGGCCGGTTAACGGTTTTTGAGCCGATTGTTCCAATCATATTCAGCTGAGGTAACGATATGTTCCATGCGCTGGATGCGGCGCTGCAGGTTTTCATAGCGCCTTTTCATCCGCTGAACGGCACCATGGCGGGAGGTGGTATAACTGTCGTAAAACTCCTTTTCAGCGCTATCTTTAATCGGTATGACCGGTTCGGGTTTCATCAGCAAAGCGGCCAGCAGGTAAAGCCCGATGGCCGGCAGGAAACCGGCGACGAACAATACAATGATCGCAATCACCCGGGTCCAGAAGACTGAAAAATCAAAATGTGACGCCAGCCCTTTGCACACGCCCAGAATCATTCCGCTGCGTGAGCGATAAATACCGTTGCGGTCTATGCGCGTACGATGTGTCATGATTTAACTTCCTTTCTGAGCCTCTCGTTTCGACCCCTCCTGATCCAGCAAAATGGCTTCCAGAGCTTCAACGCGATTTTCCATGCGAGCCAGCCCTTTATAAATTTGCTGGATCATTTTGGCCTCTTCGGCTTGGTCTTCGGCAGACAGACCGCCGCGAAAGAATTTTATCGCCAGAAGAATCGTGCCTGGGATGATGGCCAGCGCCAGCAGAATGCTTCCGAATACTATGGCTACGATCAATACCTCTTTCATTTTACATTTACCTTGGTTGGCTTAGTTAAATTTATCTGATCTTTGTCCCTTGTAACAGATTGTTTGATTTAGGTGCATGCAACCGGAGAAGATGTCCCCTAAGTCTGTTGGCATGTTATAAAATTATCCAGGCGAATCGATCAATAAAAATCTTACCCGTCTGCCGGTGTGCAGGGTCATCAATCGGATGATGGCGTCTCATCGGATTTAAAGACCGAATCAGGGGTTTTCAATGCCTGTAATTCCTTTTCGATTTCTTCATCCACGCCCAGCGCCTCAAATTCGGCATCCAGGGCCGACTGTTTCCCGTAATTGACCAGATCGGCTTCAGATTCCATGCGTTCGATACGATTTTCGAGCTCATCGAATTTCATCATGGCCGCAGCACTATCCACACGTCTGATTTCTTCCTGGGCCTGTATTTTCTGGCTGGCGTGAATATGGCGCTGGACAAGCAGGCGTTGTTTGTCACGGGCCGATTTTAATTTGTCTTCCAGCTGGCGAATATCCGCCTGATATTGTTCGACCAAAATATTATGTTCGCTGAGCTCGCTTTCAAGGCCATCTATCCTGCGGGTATACCGGCGTTTTTCAACCAGGGCTTCGCGCGCCAGGTTATCTTTGCCTCTGCTCACCGCCAGCTGGGCTTTTTCTTCCCAGTATTGAATCCGGTCCTGCAATGTGCCCAGTTGCCGCTGAACCTTTTTAGCGCTGGCCATGGCGCCGGCACAGGCAGCTTTGATTTCGACCAGCGTGTCTTCCATTTCTCGGATCATCAGCTTAATCAATTTTTCCGGGTCTTCTGCTTTATCAAGAATCGCGTTGATATTGGAGCTGATGATGTCACGAAATCGTGTAAAAATACCCATGATGACCTCCCTCTGTCGAGATACTTGAATATCGCCTAATAGGTTCAATTCAGTGTTGATTGTTACCTGTGACTCTTTTTCCGAATGTGGCAACCGCAGTAATTCGATTTCTGTTAATTTATCCAAGTAAATCGGTGTTCTGTTGCTATTCCGATTTATCTTTACCCCTATGACCAGTAGAGATACCCAGAGCAGAAATTGTGCCAGATTGATAACAAAATATAAGATATTGATAATATTATTAATAAGTTTGAAGAGCCCTTCTTGACAGATGAGTAAAAAAAACCTATATTTGACTAATAAAGCCAATAATTGGTATTATATACCATGATTAAAACAAGCACCACACTGCACAAAGACCTGCATTCTCGGTCGGCAACGCATGTCACGGAAGCTTTGGGTCAATCGGAGCCGTTTTTAGCGTTTCAGGAACGGCTTTCGCGTGTAGCGCCTGTGAATCGACCGGTTCTGCTGATCGGAGAGCGCGGCACTGGAAAGGAATTGGCCGCATCGAGGCTGCACTATCTGTCTGATCGATGGCAGGCGCCGATGGTGGCTCTAAACTGCGCGGCCCTGTCGCCGTCTTTGATTGAATCCGAATTGTTTGGCTATGAAAAAGGTGCCTTTACCGGCGCCATGCAAAGACGGGTAGGGCGTTTTGAGGCCGCCGATCGCGGGACGTTGTTTCTGGATGAAATCGGAGGCATACCGCTGGAGGTCCAGGAGAAAGTTCTGAGGGTGGTGGAATACAATGTCTTTGAGCGCGTGGGCAGCTCCGAGAGCGTCGAAGTGGATGTGCGCATTGTTGCCGCCACCAATGCCGACTTGAATGATCTGGCCCGCAAGGATCTTTTCAAACAGGACTTGCTGGATCGGCTGTCTTTTGAGGTATTATTTCTGCCGCCGCTCAGAGAGCGCAAGGAAGATATTTTTTTGCTGGCCACCCATTTTGCCGGTCGCATGGCCCTGGAACTGGGGTGGGACGAAATCCCAAACTTCAGTGCCGATGCCGTAGCAACGCTTGAGCATCACAGCTGGCCGGGTAATATTCGTGAATTAAAAAATGTTGTTGAGCGGGCCGTTTACCGTTCCGATGCGACCACCATTTCGGAAATAGACTTTGACCCCTTTCATTCTCCATTTGCCCGTACGAAAGCGATCGAGGCAGAAAAACCGGCCCAGGATGACCGGGCTGCCGGGACGGACCTCTCAGAATTGCTTCAGGCACCTCTTCAAGAGGCCATCTGGCAGCTAAAGGTCACCCGGATGCAATCTGCCCTGCAAAAAGCTAAATACAATCAAAAAGAAGCCGCCCGGATACTGGGTTTGACCTATCACCAATTTCGCGGCCTTTACCGGCGCTATCAAGCGACCCTGTCAAAAACGGCCTCTTCATAGAACCGATTCATCTACAGGTAATCCTCACCCTCATATTTTATCATTTTGGGTTTCGGGTTTCAGTGTTCAGGTGTCGGTTCTCGGGTTCAGGGTTCAAGGGTTCACGGTTCTGGGTTCAGAAATTTCAGAACTGAAGTAACCTGTTTCTGTCTGTTATCCCGTGTCATCAAATATCTGATGATTTATTTCTGCTCTATTTAAACCGCTGAACCTTTGAACGTTGAACCTGTGAACCAAGTGATTGACACCTGAAAACTTTTTTACTAGATCTTGCGGCCCACCACAGCACCCTCATAAATAGCTGCCTTGGCATTGCGGGTTTCAAGGCAATCGCCGATCTGGTGGGTTTCGTAACCGAGGGATTTGACTTTTTGATAGAGTTCATTTTGAGGCCGGGTACCGGTTGCTAAAATGACCTTTTCGACTTCAATCAACATCTCGCTTCCGTCGCTGCCGGACACGACCGCACCTGTGCTTTCAATTCTCACCAATTGGGTTTCGGTCCAAATGTTTACCCGATGCTCTTTAAGCTTACCGAGCAGAATTTTTCTGGTCATCGATTCAAGGCCGCGTCCAATTTTTGCGAGCATTTCGACCACGCTCACATGACAGCCATGCTCGGCCAGATACAGTGCCAATTCCAGTCCGGTCGCACCGCCGCCGACGACCACTGCTTTTTTTAAGGACGGCGAAACGCCGTTCAGCACATCTTCATAGGTCATTACAATGCTCTTATTGATGCCGGCCACCGGCGGAAGCGCCGGTTGCGATCCAGTCGCCAAAACGACCACATCTGGATTGAACTTCTGGATGTCTGAGGACTTAACTGCGTGGTTGAGATGACAGGTCACACCGAACTTTTCGATCTGTTTTTTCTGAAATCTGATCAGGCTGAGCAATTCTTTCTTGTAGCCCGGCACACTGCCGGGAAGCAATTGCCCCCCCAGAACGCTTCGTTTTTCGAAAACATCAACCTTGTGGCCGCGCTTGGCCGCGACCCAGGCCACATTCAAACCGCCGGGGCCTCCCCCGACCACCATGACTCTTTTGGGTTTGTGGGTGGGCACGAAAGCCATTTCTTTTTCGCGACCCAGTATTGGATTGACCAGGCATTCAATGCGGCCTTTGCGAAAGATGGATTCCATGCAGGTGTTGCAGGCGATGCAGGTGCGAATTTCGTCCAGGCGTCCATTTCTGGCTTTATTGGGCATCTGCGGATCGGCTAAAAGTCCCCGGCCGATGCAAACCAGGTCCGCCTGGTTTTTATTCAGAACTTGATTGGCAATCAACGGGTCGTTTATTCGGCCGACGGCCATTATCGGAATGTCCAAAGCCTTTTTAATTCGGGCGGCGGATTCCGCCAAACAGGCTTTTTCCATAAACATAGGCTGGCAGATCCATTCTGCCGAAATATCATTGCCGGCAGAAACCTGGACCACGTCAATGCCGGCTTCTACCAAGTGTTTCAAGATTTCTATGCTCTCTGTTACGGTCAGGCCTTCGGGTAAAAATTCCTGGGCGCTGATCTTAAAAGAAAGTGGAAAATTCGGTCCAATGCACTTGCGAATGGTTTCAACGATCTCAAGCGCGAAACGGCTGCGCCCGACAATATCGCCACCATACTCGTCCTCACGCTTATTGCTCAGCTTTGATAGAAACTGATTGATCAGATATCCATGTGCGCCGTGGATTTCGATCAATTCGAAGCCAGCCTGTTTTGCCCTCTGAGCGGCATCGCCGAATTTTTGAACTATTTCATGGATGCCTTCGGTTGTCAGAGGCTCGACTTCCCCCCGGATCGTCGGGCAGGGAATCGCAGAAGGTGCCAGAGGTTTGCGTTTGATGACTTTAATCGACGTCTGTCGTCCGCTGTGATGAATTTGAATAGCCGGCACTGATCCCTCTGATTTCATGACTGCAGCAATTTTATGCAGACCTGCGATGAAACGGTCATCATGGATTCGTGCCTGATGAGCGGAAACCACCCCCTCAGGTGAGACCGCACAGGCTTCCATGATAATCATTGCCGGACCGCCGGCCGCGCGCCGGCGGTAATGCTCGATGGTTGCATCCAAAATAGAACCATCGTCGCCGGTAAGAAATGATGCCAGAGCAGGCATGACGATTCTGTTTTGCAGTTGGATGCCTTTGAATGTAAAAGGTGAAAACAACGGCTGCATTCTTTTACCCTATTTATATCGGCGGTCGGTATGCTCTTTTGCTCATAGCTTAATCAGGGCCTAAAATCAACTTTTGCTAATATTTTCTTGGATCCTGGCGGTGTTCATTTCCAGGGGGCGCGATTTTCCACTGTTCAGTAGGCTTGTCCGGTCATCATAACGGCGGCTGGGAAAATATTCGGATTTGAAAAGAGCGCCTGATTTAATTATTGTCGCGTTGCGGTTGGAGCGCTTGACGCTCAATGGTGTTTTCTCTATAATCCCCCGAAACGCAGACAACGCTCAAATATTTGAATTTCAATTTAGCGAAAACAAAAAGGCCATATGACAGATGCATTACGTTGAGACCCTCATTGCTGAAATCGGAGCGACCCATTTGCTTCTGATCGTCATCTGTCTGATTTTGATCGTTGCCCTGATCTTGCTGATTACTTTGGTCCGCCGCCGCGAAATCAAAGCCCAGGATCTTTTTGAAAACCTTGAAAAACAGCAGGAACGTACCGAGCGAATGGTCCGGGATGAGTTTGCACGCAACCGCCACGAATCAGCCGGAAGTGCTCGGCAGGCGCGGGAGGAAATTGGCAGCACATTGAAATTTTCCAGTGACTCCCAGCTCAAGCAGCTACGCGAGGTCTCCAGCATGCAAAAGGATCAGATGGACAGCTTTTCCAGACAACTGCTGGAAATGACCCAGCTGAATGAAAAAAAATTCGAGGCCATGCGAATATCAATTGAAACCCAGCTGCGGACCCTGCAGGAAGACAATAGCCGCAAATTAGAGCAGATGCGCGCGGTGGTGGATGAAAAATTGCAGTCAACATTGGAACGAAGGCTGGCGGACTCGTTCAAGCAGGTCAGCGAGCGGCTCGAACAGGTGTACAAGGGGCTTGGTGAGATGAAAAGCCTGGCCGCCGGAGTGGGCGACCTGAAAAAAGTACTGACCAATGTCAAAACACGGGGAACCTGGGGAGAAATCCGGCTGAGCCACATTTTAGAGCAAATCCTGACACCGGACCAGTACGCCGTCAATGTGGCCACCAAAAAAGCCAGCAATGAGCGCGTTGAATTTGCCATAAAGCTGCCAGGTCCGGATTCACATTCGGAGAAAGTGGTCTGGTTGCCCATTGATTCCAAGTTTCCCCAGGAGGATTATCAACGCTTGTTGGATGCCCAGAAAGCTGCCGATAAAACCCTTGCCGAAAAATCGGTCAAAAACCTGGAGATGCGTGTTAAAGCCGAGGCGAAGGCCATCCGGGAAAAATACATCGATCCGCCGCAAACAACCGATTTTGGGATCATGTTTTTGCCAGTGGAGGGTTTGTATGCCGAAGTGTTAAGGCGTCCGGGCCTGTGCGACAGCCTGCAAAGGGAATATCGCATTGTGGTGACCGGACCAACGACTTTGGCGGCGCTTTTAAACAGCCTGCAGATGGGATTTCGCACGCTGGCTATCGAGAAACGATCCAGCGAAGTCTGGGAATTGTTAGGGGTCGTAAAAACCCAGTTTGGCAAATTTGGTGAGGTGCTGGCCAAGACCAAAAAGAAACTGCAGGAAGCCAGCAATACCATTGATCAGGCAGAAGTGCGCACACGGGTTATTACTCGCAAACTTGACAAAGTACAGCAATTGCCTGAATCGGATTCAGCCAAATTAATGGAGCCGGTCACCATCGATGGGGATGAAACCATCGAGGGTGACTCCTGATCTTGACAGGTTCTTTCAGAGCATGAGCCTACAACAGGTGTCAGAAGTATAAATGGTTTCAGTGCTCAGGTGTCAGTTTTCAGTGTTCAGCAAACGAAATGGCGTCAGGACAAGGTTCCTCAAAGCTAACACCTGAAACCTGACACCTGAACACTTCCGGGAACTCGAAAAATTGGTAAAAATCAAACTTCAATCAATTTAAGGTCTTTATTGACACCATCTCAGTCTAATAAGCTCGGCCCTCGTGATCGGCGCATCCTGTTGAATACCTGCTACGGTCATTTCATGAGCCACTTTAATATGCTGGTTTTTCCGGCGCTGGTGCTGCCCTTGATGGCGCGCCTTGAGATGTCGATGGCGCAGATCCTGTCGCTGAGCTTCTGGATGTACCTGCTCTTCGGATTGACGGCCCTGTTCTGGGGCCTGCTGGCGGACCGCTTCGGCGCCCGACCGCTGCTGCTTGTTTACTTCGTCGGATCGAGCTTTGCCAGTGCCGCTGCCGCCCTATGGCTGGATACGCCGCTTATTCTGAGTCTGGCGCTGGCTGCTCTGGGGTTTTTTTCCGGAATTTATCACCCGGCCGGATTGGGCCTGATATCCAAGGAGATGTCGCGCGTCAGCATCGGGATGGGATATAATGGGATGTTTGGCAATTTAGGCCTGGCCATGGCGCCGCTGCTAACCGGCATTCTGAACTGGCTGTGGGGGCCCCAGTCGGCTTATCTGTGTTTAGGGGGACTGAACCTGGGCGGTGCCGCGCTCATGATGGCCTATCCGATGGCGTCGGGTTCCGCCTCCCGAAAAGCAAAGGGTGACGGCAACGGCGTTTTAGGGGCCTTCATGATCCTGCTGGCGGCCATGATGCTGGGCGGTATCGTTTACCGGGGGGCCACAGTTATTTTGCCAGCCTATTTTGAATTAAAGACGCCCATGCTTTACCATTGGCTGAGCGGCGTTACCCAGGGCGCCTTTTCGCAAAACCTGGTGGCCACGACGATTACGTCGGTTATATTCCTGATCGGTGTGGGCGGCCAATTTAGTGGCGGACAGTGTGCCGATCGGTATGACCCCGGCATTTCATACCTGATTTTTTTCGGAATAGCCGGCATGGCGGCTCTCTGGATGGCCCTGGCACGCGATCTGCTGCTGGTGGGCCTGGCCGTCATTTTTTTCTTTTTTTTACTCGGGATGCAGCCGATCGAAAACACGCTCGTGGCCCGTTTCGCACCCAAACGCTTTCATCATTCTGCTTTCGGCGCCAAGTTCGTTTTGACCTTTGGCGTGGGCGCCTTGGCCGTAAAAGGCGTTGCCGCCATTGAGACAAGTTATGACATCGAAACCGTTTTTATTTGCCTGGCCGGCGCTGCCGCCGTAGCACTGGGATTCATCGGCTGGCTGATTGCTGCCTGCAGCCGCCGGCATGAGACAACCGGGGAACGGGTTGTAGCAGACACACAACTTCCTTCCACCAAAGCTTAACAGGAAAAAATCATGCCTTTTACCGGCTACTGGGCCGACAAATACGTTGAAAACAAAAAAACCGCCGCTCAGGCAATTGCAATGATTAAACCTGCCCAGCGGGTATTCATCGGCTCATCCTGCGGCGAGCCCCAGCATCTGGTGCGCGAACTTTCCGAAGCATCCAATTATTTCAGAGACATTGAAATTAACCGGCTGATGACCATGGAAACCACGCCCCTGACGTTGATTGCCGATAAAACCCGTGATCAAAGCCTCAATATTCGGTCTTTTTATTTAGGCTCGGCAAAACCCCAGGCCATTGCCCGCAACAAGCGCTTTATCACGCCGATCAACCTTTCAGCTGTCCCGCGTCTATTTAAAAGCCGACTGCTACCCATTCATG
>JASFJF010000012.1:0-21451 GCA_050122255.1 Desulfobacterales bacterium | reverse complement strand
CCACCTCCTGGAAAGTTTACGTCAAAGGCGAACTCATTAAAATGCAGGAATTGCGATCGGGGGAGCGCAAGGCTGCCGACCGCAAACAGGTAGAGCGCATCCGTTCCAAACTGGCGATGGTTTTCCAGCAGTTTAATCTCTGGGCCCACATGACGGTTATCCAAAACGTGATGGAAGCGCCCGTCAACGTATTAAAAATTTCCAAGGCCGAAGCAAAAGAACGGGCTGAAAAATTATTGCAGCGCGTCGGCCTGTATGAGCATCGCAACTATTACCCGGCACATATGTCGGGCGGCCAGATGCAACGCGCGGCCATTGCGCGGGCCCTGGCCATGGAGCCGGATATGCTGCTCTTCGATGAGCCGACGTCCGCCCTTGATCCGGAGCTGGTGGGAGAAGTGCTGAAAGTCATGCGGGATTTAGCGGAAGAAGGTCGCACCATGCTGGTGGTCACACATGAAATGGGATTTGCACGTGACGTTTCCAGCCGGGTCATCTTTTTAGACGAGGGTTTGGTAGTGGAAAATGGACCTCCAAAGCAGGTATTCGAGCATCCCAAGTCGGATCGCTTCCGGGAATTTTTAGTCGGCGTTTTTTAGAGGCGCGCTTATGTTGCCGATTTTAAAGATCGTTTCGGTGGAAAAATGGACCTTACAAAAATAATCCCATATCTCAACGGTCATTCAATCAAAAAGATGCGCAAACTAAGCACTTTGTTGATGGCCGTGCTGATCTCCATGTTACTCACGGCCGCGACTGTCGCCGCTGATTGGAAGCAAATCAAAATTGCAACCGAAGGCGCCTACCCGCCCTGGAATTATTTTGATGGATCCGGAAAACTGGTCGGATTCGAAATCGAGCTGATCAAAGATCTGTGCGGGCGCATGAATGCCAAATGCGAAATCGTTACCCAGAAATGGCGCGGCATCATCGAGGGACTCAACAAGGGTAAGTATGATGCCATTATAGCGGCCATGTCGATTACGGAACCGCGTAAAGAAAAGGTTGCATTCTCGCGCAGCTATGCCGATACGCCCAATATATTTATAGTGCGCAAAGACAATCCCCTGGCCAACTTCCAGTCTGAACTCGAGCATCTGACGCTGGATGATCTCAGCCCCGCCGAGCAGGCCGCGCTGGATGCCCTCATCAATGCATTAAAAGACAAAGTCATCGGGGTCCAGGTCGCCACCATCAATCAAAAATTTGCAGATGCGTATCTAGGCGAGTCTGCTGAAATTCGCATCTATGATTTTCAGCACACGGTTGACCTGGAGCTGTACCAGGGTCGCCTGGACGCGCTAATAGGGGGTATGGCCTACTGGGTGCCGCTGCTTAAGTCCGAACAGGGCAAGGAGTATAAGATCATCGGCCCCCAGATGACCGGCGGGCCTTTTGGCAGTGGCATTGGCGTGGCCGTCCGCAAAAAGGATCAGGCCCTGGCCGATAAGTTTTCAACGGCCATTGACGCTGCGCTGCGTGACGGAACCATCAAAAAACTGGCCATCGAGTGGTTTACATTTGACACTTCAGCACCGCAATAGCGGTTTTGATAATAGAACCCTGACTGGATTCGCTTATTCATCCTAATTACAGGAAAGCTGTATGTCTCAGGTCATTGCCTATTTTCCGCTGATTCTGAAAGGAATGCTGCTGACCGTCGAAGTGGCCCTATCGTCCCTGCTGATTGCAATTTTACTCGGATTGATCGGTGCGGTGGCCAAGCTTTCCAAATCCCGCATTGCCAAAACCATCGCGGGCGCCTATACCACCATCATCAGGGGCATACCCGATCTGGTCCTGATGACCCTCATCTTTTTCGGCGGTCAGATTCTGGTCAACAATCTCGGTGAAAAACTGGGCTGGGATTATATTGATGTAGATCCTTTTATCGCAGGTGTCCTCACCATCGGTTTTATTTTTGGTGCCTATTTCGCAGAATCATTTCGCGGTGGGATCCTGGCCGTCGCCCGCGGAGAAATTGAGGCCGGCTATGCCTTCGGCATGACGCCGCTGCAGGTTTTTTTCCGGATTACCCTGCCGGCCATGGTGCGGCATGCCCTGCCGGGAATCGGTAATAACTGGCTGGTGATGGTCAAGACCACCGCACTGGTTTCGGTGATCGGCCTGCAGGATATGGTTTACAACGCCGGCCTGGCCGGCGGCTCCACCCGCAAACCGTTTACCTTTTATTGCGTGGTGGCTATTTTATTTCTGGTCATTACCGGCTTTTCCGATGTCGGCCTGCGATGGCTCGATAAAAAGTACAGTGTTGGAGTGCGCAAAGCTTGACCCGCAATTTTCATGACTTTTTTTGATTATGGATGTTCAGGTCATCATAGATAATTTGCCGTTGTACCTGCAGGGGCTGCGAACCACCATTGTTCTGGTGTTCGCCTCGCTCGTATTGGGGCTGCTGCTGGCGATACCGATAGCCCTGCTGGCGTCATCAAAAAGTAAATGGATCAACGCACTGCCCAAGGCCTATATTTATTTTTTCCGCGGCACACCGCTGCTGGTCCAGATGTTTATGATCTACCACGGCATGGGGCAGTTTGAAGCGGTGCGCGAGAGTTTTTTGTGGGTCATCTTCCAGGAAGCCTGGGCCTGCGCCCTGGTGGCATTTGCCCTCAATACCGCCGGCTATACAGGCGAAATTTTGCGGGGCACCATCCAGCAGACCCCTTACGGCGAAATCGAAGCCGCCAAATCGGTGGGCATGTCCAACGCCCAGATTTACCGCCGCATTATATTGCCCAGCACTTTCAGACGGGCTCTGCCCGCCTATGGCAACGAAGTCATCTTCATGCTGCACGGCAGCTCACTGGCGGGGCTGATCACCATTGTCGACCTGTTCGGTGCGGCCAAAATCGTCAACGCCCGCAATTTTGTGCCCTTCGAATCCTTTATCGCCGCTGGGATTTTCTATCTGGCCATCACGTTTATGATCGTCTGGGGATTCAAAAAAGCAGAATACTACTGGCATGCTTATTTGCGACCGCGCGAAAGCTAGGGTCGTTTCCCAGAAATAATCTACAATTATTATAAAAATTCAAACCACTTCTAAGTGCTCCAACCGCCATACCACTCGTTTGATCTAAATATCAGCTGAGTCATAGCGTATTATGTCCAGGAAGCGCAATGAGTTATCAGTCCTGCTTATAGCGGGACTGATGATTTATGGAGCGACCGCAACGATGTCGCTGTTTATATGTGGGTTTTGCACAAGTCGGAACCTCTCATTAATTTTCATGCAAATTAAGGCGATAACAGGTTTTCACCTTTCTCTTTGATGGGTTCCTTGCCGGCAATCTTGGCCAGGATGCGGCCAGGCCGTGCATAGCGGTCGGTGTTAATGGAAAAGACGATGCCGCTGACCGCGCTTTTAACGGGTGTGATGCGGTTTTGCTGCCCTTCTGCTAAAGGATTGACGATCTCGGCAACCACCTCGCCTCTGTCGACACGGTCCCCGGGTGCTTTTAAGAAAACCACCACCCCCGGGGTTGTGGCCTTCAAATGCTCGACGCCCCGCAAGGGTGTGGCTTCATTTCTCAACGGCGGAAGCTCGGGCGCTGCTCCTTTAATAAAACCCCTTCTTTGCAGAAACCAGACGATATTTTGGGCATCCTGCTGTGCTTGCGCATGCGAGACATCGGCCATGCCGCGCAGCTCAACCGTAGCGGCCAGGCAGGCCCATGGGATGGGGTCATCGGGAAATTTTTTGGCCAGCTGCCACCAGATTCTACTGCAGGCCTCGTCGTAGGGGGTTACTCCGGAATCTTCCGCCAGCAATGTGACCTCGGCGCCCAGCTGGGCGGATAGGTCCGCGGCCTCGGGCCAAAGCGGCGTGCCCAGGTATACGTGCATCAGGGCCTGGTAGTCACAATGCAGATCCAGCACGATATCAGCATCAAATGACAGCAATAGCAGCTGATGTTTGAGCGCAGCCGCCTCGTCCGGAGGGGAAATGAGTGCCAGGATCTCGCCAGCGGCCTTGCGGATCAGAGCCACATTATCTTCCGCCAAGCCTCCCAGGCGGTATTTGACCTGCTCTGCAATCTGGGCAGCAATGTCCGGATACTGACGATTGAAGTTGATGTTATTGAAAAAATCAAAGCGGCCTTGCAAAGCCTCATCGCGCCACTGGCTGACCCCGATAGGGTTGGCCACCGGAACGAGCACAATGTGCCCATCGATCTTGTTTTCAGCGTCGGCGCGATCAAACAGATCGAGCAGATGATGCATGACGACGAAACCGGGGGCTTCGTCGGCATGCAGGCCGGCCTGGATGTAGGCCTTGCGGTTGGTGGTTTGATCCCCGTAATGGATTGTCTTCAGCGAGCGCGCATTTCCCAGGCTGGCCGCCGGCAAAGTGTAGTGTTTTATGGATTTGGTTCCCATATCTTTTTTGCTCCGGTGCTCTTCAAATCCGTTTAGACGCGCCATTTGCTTGTTAGAACCTATTTCAAAAATAATGGGGGAGTAACCCTCCCCCATTACAGATGAATAACGCTTATGCGTGCCAGCTTAGTCGCCGTACACATTAAAGTCAAAGTATTTATCCTGAATCTTTTTATAGGTGCCATCCGCACGAATCTGCTCGATGGCTTTGTTGAACATTTCCACCAGGTCTGTGTCTTTTTTGCGGCAGGCGATCCCGGCGCCCTCGCCAAAATATTTCTTTTCCGTCAGATCGGGCCCGATGAACTGATAGTCCTGGCCCTCGGGCTTTTTGAGAAAGCCTTCGCTCATGGCAACACTGTCGGCCAGCAACATGTCGACACGCCCGGCCGCCAGATCCAAATAGGCCTCGTCCTGGGTGGCGTACCGTTTGATCTTCGCATCCGCTGCGCCTTCATCGGTAATGAAATTGTCATGGATGGTGGCGCGCTGGACGCCGATTGTTTTGCCGGCGGTTGCATCTTTAACTTGGTCGCGCGTAAATTCTTGCATCGCGCCTTTTTTGCACACAAACTTGGCAGGTGTCTGGTAATATTTGTTGGTGAAGGCCACTTTTTTCTTGCGCTCCTCGGTGATGGACATGGAGGCAATGATGGCATCGTATTTACGCGCCAGCAATGCCGGAATGATCCCGTCCCAGTCCTGGGCCACCAGTGTAACCTCAGCGCCCATGGCTTCACCCAACGCTCTGGCGATGTCAATATCAAATCCTTCCAGGTCTCCGCTGGCCGTCGTATAACTGAACGGCGGGTAAGCCCCTTCCACGCCAATGCGCACCTTTTTCCAGTCTTTGGCCTGGATGGTTCCGGCCGCGAATACCAGTGCAATCAGGGCAAATACAACAAGAAGTTTTTTCATATTCCCTCCTTTTTGATGGTGGCTAAACTGCCTGCGGCTGGCATTGAAACCCGGGTATTTTGCCACCGCCGATAGTGTGGCAATTCAACCGTCAATGGACCGTTCTTGACAAAAGCGACATTCGATTCACGACTTACGGAAAATAAAAAAAATGAATCGTTCTGTCAAACGAAAAAGAAAATTATGATCTGCATTCAGGGCTTTGCCTATTTGAAGCGCACATTCACCAGATATAGCCCCAGCAGGACGATGGCAATGCCGGCGGCCTTCATAAACGACATGGGTTCGTTTAGAAACACCCTGCCGGCGGCAACGGTGATAACCGGAATCAGGTACATGGACACCGCCACAGTCGATGGCGGCAGGTAGCACAGGCTCCAGTACCAGATGCTGAAACCAAAAATAGTGCTCACAATGCAGTAAATCAGCGCCAGCCACATGGTGAACCCTATGGTGGGTATGGTTTGGATGTAATTTGCAGAAAGCGCTGGCGCCAAAAACAGGGAGCTGAGCACAAACGAAACGGCTGTCATCACAATCGGCGAATGGCGTTTGACGATGTCTTTGGTTATAATATTGTTGACCGCCCAGATCATAGGTGTCAGCATTACCAGCAACAGGCTTATCCAGTAGGTCACACCAAATGTTTCGCGCGCCAAGATCACCAGGGTAATGCCGAGCAGGGCCAGCATGATACTCAGCAGACGATTGGCCTTCCAGACCTCCTGCCCGACCAGCACCGCCAGAAGATAGGTAAGCAACGGTTCAATGGCCGCAAACATGGCAGCCGTGCCGATGCTGACATGCAAAATACCGAAGTTGAAGCAAACCATGGCTGCCAGGGGGCCGAAGAGCGTGCACAACAGCAGTAGCTTGATATCCTGCCGCAGGATCCGCCCCAACGCAGGGCGTTGCCGCAGCAGCACCCACAACAACAAAGCCAAACCGGACAGCAGAAACCGGGTAAAGGAAAGCTCGATGGGTGTCAGCACGGCCAGCAATTTTTTCAGAAATAGCGGGACAAAGCCCCACAGGATCATTGTGATGATTAAGCCCAGATAGGCGCCGGCAACCGGGTTGATGTATGGTTTCTCAAACTGAAATCGTTTGGTCATATTCGTGTGGTAGCAGGGATTGATTTTACATTTAACAGGGTTTTATGCTATAAAAAAACAGCTTCAACTTCAACCGGATCTCAATCTCAAATTCGCGGTTCGTTTTCCTCGCATTCAACCGGCGGCTCCTTCTGATATGTTGAATAAATTGAAAGAGGCATCAGTATGTCACCAAAATCCAAATTCTGGATTTTATCCGCTCTGGCCGCGGCGCCAATCGCCATATTTTTGTTTCTTTTCAACGTTGGCGGAATAAAAGATAAAATTTGGCATCTGTACCAACCTGATTTAATCGCGCAAAATACAAAACTCAAAAGCCAGAATCAACGCCTGAAGCGTAAAATTGCCAGCCTCACAGATCAAAACAGGCGCATGAAAACGATTTTAGATGCCTACGAACACAATTTTATCGCGCTAAAAAATGCGGCCGGCAACTGTGACCCAATACCCCCCGTGTTTCCGATCGATCTCCCCGCAGAATTAATGCAAGAGCGCTTTGAAATCCGCCAGATGTATCGTAAAATGCTCGCTGAAAAGAGACGCTGGGATCAGTATCAACAGCAAAAATACAAAACCATTTTAGAAAGCGCGCTCGAGCCGGCGGTAGCTGAAATTCAGGGTCTGAATTTAGAAAATGAAGAGAATCTGGATTATTTTCATGAATTAAAAAGCGCTTTAAAACTGCATAAAAGGCTCATCCGGGATGTGCGCGTGTTCCACGATGAAATCAAATTTCAAAAAAAACAACTTCATGCCCAACAACCGTATGCGCTTTACGACATAAAATTTAAGCTGGCCCCTTTTACCCGCGAACTGGCTCTGGTCGATGCCTTACAACAGGCCATGAGCGCTCTGAGCGCGGGAATTTATGTAGAAGAGGCGGTGGAGGTCTTGGATCGGATCGGAGATGCCTTTACCGATCCGATTCAGCAACTATACGAACAACAACAGGATAATTCTGAATCTGCTCTTCTAAGCCGGTATAATTATAATTTTTACACCCTTTTTGGGAAAAAGGTGTTGGATTACTCCGATAGCCTAGCCGAGCAATCTGCCATCCCTTTAGATTCAGCTGCATTTGGAGAATTGGATATTTTTAATCGGCGAATTTCTGAAAGTCTATATGATCTTTATCAAATTGGGCAAGACGAAGCCATCGACCCCAATCATCTTGATGTTGATGAACTGGAGAAAATCCTGCAAGCAAATGATTAAATCGGGGCATTCACAATCGCACAAAATAAAAGCATACCACCCAAACTTCTTCTTTGTTCGTTTCTGCGCTTAATGTCTCCGGTGCGATACCTCCCTTTTTGGACATTTCTGCAAAGATGATTAAGATATTTTGTGACGCGTGAAATGGAGGGCAGTTCAATGACTTTGGCCAGAAAAATAAGTTTGGTGTTTTCCGCGGGGTTGCTGGGTGGCTTGATCAACAGCTTGGCAGTTTGGGCTTTTGGTGAGTTCGGCATCACAGCTGCTGCAGGGGTAAAAATAGCGCCCCCGCTTTCAGCTGCCTGGTTGTATCCGCGACTGGTATGGGGCGGCATCTGGGGGATCCTCTTTTTGCTGCCGATGATGCAGACAAGCATATGGTCCCGAGGTTTTATTTACAGTCTGGGCCCGACCCTGGTTCAGCTTTTCGTGGTATTTCCGCTCAAGGCCCAAAAAGGAGCACTGGGTCTTGACCTGGGCATGCTGACACCCCTGTTCGTGGTGCTGTATAACGCCATCTGGGGTTGGACCGCGGCCATCTGGCTGCGCTTAACGGGCAAATAACCCATCATCTTACTCTCTTTCGGCCTTAGCTAGCATCACATAGCGATTATCTGATCAGCGTAATGTTGGCAGCATATGCTTGACAATCTGAGACGACCGGTCTATTAATATAAGTAAAGCTGCTTGCGTTCGTCCATGGGAGATCATTCAATGCCATTAAATACCAGAGATCGGATCCTGGAGACCGGCGCTGCCATTATCCATCGTAAGGGATTCAACCATACCGGTATTCAGGAAATTCTGGCCGTCGCTGGCGTGCCCAAAGGTTCTTTTTATAATTATTTTAAGAGCAAAAACGATTTCGGACTTGCAATTGTAGATTATTTTTCAGATCACTTCAGGCAAATTGCCGGCCACACCCTGGATGATACCGCTATCTCACCGCTGAATCGAATTTATCAATGTTTAACGGCTTTTTTAAAGTATTTTGAATCCCAAAATTATGCCGGCGGCTGTCCGATTGGCAATCTGGCCCAGGAAATGGGAGATTTAAATCCGGAATTTCGCGCAAAACTAAAAGCATCCATCGATATAATGATCGATGCCTATTCACAGGTGCTGGCAGCAGCGCAACAGGACGGTAAGATATCGAAAAATTTAGATATCGAAGACACCGCCAGATTCATTGTGGCGAGCTGGCATGGTGCTATTATCCAGATGAAGCTTACCCGCAGCCTGGAACCTCTGAAAAACCACCGCAAATTTGTTTTTGATCATATCTTAAGGAAGTAACAGCTGAAAAACAGCAATGATGGCGATCTATAATTAGACCGACCGGTCTATTAGTAGGATGCGGCCAAACATGCGCAATACAAGTAAGAGCTTATAAACGAGGAGCAAAGATTGTGAATCACACCACGTTAAGGCTCATCAGCCACGCAGAAATAATAAGAAGGCTGTGGGATAGCGTGCTCGATGGTCGCGCACAAAGCGATGCCCAGCTGCGTCAGGCAATGGCGCAAAGAGTTGCCGGTGACGCCGACGCCCTGGGCTTCGAAATTCCCAGCGGTAGAAGCTTTGCCAGTATGGCAGAAGTATTGCTCAAGCGGGCATGATGGCAGCAGTGGGCCGCAAAATTGCCAAGGGCTCATAAAATTAATATTTTATTCACTTTTGTTTGACGCTTGACGCTATTAAATGCAAGTCATAGTTTTAATTTATGTATACTTTGTATATCGAAGAGTAGAGAATTATGACATCCGACCAGGACAAAACGAAAGATGAACTCATCAGGGAATTAAAGGCTCTTAGAAGCAAATTAGAGCAGCACACGAATTCGTATGAAAAAGAATGCAGATTGCACGACCGTGCTGAAGAAGAACTTCGACTGGCCAACGTGATCATCGACAACAGCCCTGTGATTCTGTTTCGCCGGATGGCTGGCGAGACACCCCGTCTGGTATATGTTTCCGATAACATCCGTCAGCTGGGATATACACCCGGTGATTTTATGGAAGAAGAAATCCTTTTCCGAGAAATCGTCCACCCCGACGACATGGATCGTGTCGCCGAGGAAATTAAGCACTATGCCGAAGAAGATGTCGAAGAATACACACAGTTTTACCGCATTTTGACCAAAGACGGCCAGATCCGCTGGGTGGAGGACCAGACCTCGGTGGTGCGGGATGCAGAGGGCAACAAAATATTTAATCAGGGCCTGCTGGTGGATATCACCAACCGCAAACTGGCGGAGGAAAAAGTGCGCAAAAGCGAAGAAAAGTTTCGTCGCATTGTCGAAACCGCCGGTGAGGGGTTTATCCTCATGGACGACGGCCTGACCATCGTTGACGTTAACCAAGCCTACTGCCGGTTGCTCGGTTATTCCCGAGAGGAAATTCTGAATAAAACCCCTATGGACTTTGCCTCTGTAGAGTTCAGGCAATTTATGCTCGTCAACCGAGAAGAAATTTTGGCAAAGGAATATCGGCAGTTCGAGGGAACGGTAGTGGCCAAAGACGGCCGCCATGTGCCGATTTTGGTTCACGGCAATACGCTCAGAGGGGATCGGGGAGAAATTATCGGCAACATGGCGTTTGTCACCGATATGACCGAGCATAAAAAAGCTCTGGCACTGGCCGGCGAAGTTCAAAAAAGCCTGCTGCCCCAGAGCAAGCCGGATGTTCACGGTTTGGATGTGGCCGGCCGCAATGTATCCTGTGACGAAATCGGTGGAGATTATTTCGATTTTCTGTGGCGGCGCGAAAATCCGGATGGTCTTTTCAGTGTAGTGGTGGGCGACATCACCGGTCACGGAGTGGACTCCGCTCTGCTGATGACTTCGGCCCGGGCATTTTTGCGCATGCGGGCCTCTCAGCCCGGCACCATATCTGATATCGTCAGCGCCATGAACAGCCACCTGACTCAGGATGTCCTTGAAAGCGGGCGCTTTATGACCCTATTTTATCTAACCGTAGATCCGCATAAAAACCGTATCGATTGGGTGCGAGCCGGCCATGATCCCGCCCTTTTGTACGATCCCCGTCAGGATACATTTGAGGAATTAATGGGCACCGGTATGGCGCTTGGCGTCAGTGACGTCTTTAAGTATCCCCAAAACCACCACGAGGGTCTTACAAACGGGCAGATTATTGCTATCGGCACCGACGGCATCTGGGAGGCCTTTAACAAGCAGGGTGCCATGTTTGGTAAAAACCGCTTTAAAGAGATTATTCGCCGAAACGCTGCGGCGGGCGCCGATGATATCCTCAATGCCGTATACAACGAAATCAATCAATTTACCGAAGGTCATAAAACAGAAGACGACATTACCCTGGTCATTATAAAAGTAAAAAAGCCTTAGGACAAATGGCTGGCTAAGAGCATAGAGCATACGCAAAAACGTTTAAGGTGCGTAGCGATACGATGCAAGAAGAGTTACAAGCCGTAGAAAAGTATATGGATCTCATTGTTGAATTCGCCGTTAAATATGGTTTTCAGGTGATCTACGCCATCATTATCCTGATCATCGGATTGATCATTGCGCGCTGGCTGTCGAACATGGTCGTGCGCGTATGCGAATCCCGCAATCTGGTCATTACGCTCAGTCGCTTTCTGGGAAATGTGGTGCGCTTAACCCTAATCGGATTTGTGTTGATTGTTGTTCTGGGAAAATTCGGCATTACCATGACGCCTTTCATCGCCGCGATTGGCGCGGTTGCCTTTGGATCCAGTCTGGCCCTGGCCGGGTTGTTGTCCAATTACGGTGCCGGCCTGAGCATTATCATTACGCGGCCATTTGTGGTCAACGATACCATTCAAATCCAGGGTGTCAGCGGGGTCGTTGAAGAGGTCGGCCTGGCGGCCACCCGCCTGTCCACCGAAGACGGCGAGCAGATCACTATTCCAAATAAACACATCGTCGGAGAAATCTTGATCAACTCATTTGAAAACAAAGTCATCGAAGCCAGCATCGGCATATCCTATGACGATGATGCTCAAAAGGCCATCGAAACGATCCGGGAAGCGTTACGGAAAATACCCAAAATCGTCAACGACCCGGCGCCTCAAATCGGCATCGAAGAATTTGCTGACTCCAGCGTCAATATCGACATGCGCTACTGGGTACCGACCAAGCAATATTTTCAAACCCTGTATCAGGCCAATCTGGCCGTCTACAGCGCCCTGGAGCAGGCCGGGATAACAATTCCCTTTCCCCAGCGGGACATCCACATGTCAACCGGGGATCAACGTAAAGATGATTGAAGGGCTATCCAAGCAGATGAGATATGATCCATGCAATGGCCAATGGCAACGCCGGAGTGACGTTCAGATGCGCTTTGCTTCATTCGGATTGCATATTTTTTTTAGCCGGATGCCAACACCGCCCGTTACAGACCGCACAATTTCACCGGCCAGCACCCTAATCTTATCCGTCTTGCGGTCCCGCATCTTCAATTTTATGGTTTGGCCCACCGACAAGGAGTCAGACGTTTCAATAAAGAGACCATTGGGGCAGGCATTTTTCAAAACGCCTTTATGGTGTCGGTTTCGAGAAAAAAAAGAAACTGATTGGCTACAGTTCCAGCGGGGATATTTTCTCATATCAACTTTTACAGTGTCAGGCATTTTTTCACTAGATTGCGACAATAGTTGCGCACCATAACCGTATTTGAAAAAATTGGATTGAGCCCGCTTACGCCACAGGATTTTAGTGCAATACACGTCAATAACATCCGATCCATATGAAAATGGTGAATTTTCGATACCCAGGATGATCTCGGCGCCTTGAGTCAGGGTGCTGTTGGATTCAAAATATAGACCCCTGTCGCCATAGTTCACCATACGAGCATTGCTAAATGTGCCACTTTCTAAATTTTTTATCTTCAGCGGAGACTTAAATTCAATACGTGCCCCGCTTCTTCTTTCAATATAGCTTGACATTTGATCGATCCTGTTTGCAGTTTTTATATAAGCACCGCAAATTTCTTGCCATGTCGGTAGAAATGAGCGGTCACATTCTTAACCTTATGTATTAATTATATTAATGATCAGATGCCAAAATGGAAATACAGCGCTCAATGCGGCAAATAACCAATATCTGGGGGATTTGACCGGAACACAAAAGAGGAGAAAAAATGACACTTGAAATTATTCGCAATGCGCTTGGATGGTGCACCATCATTAACTGGATTGTGTTGCTATGGTGGCTTGTGTTTTTTATAATGGCTCATGACTGGATGTACCGGATTCACAGCAAATGGTTCAATATATCGGTCGAGACCTTCGATGCCATTCACTACAGCGGCATGGCGCTTTTTAAGGCGACCATATTTCTGTTCAACCTGGCGCCCTATCTGGCTCTGCGCATTGTGGGTTGAATCCTTTGCTACGCTTAATGTCGTGTCCGCCATGGTTTGCCTTTGCGCACTGATTATGAGCAGCGACACCTGGCTACCGTAATGGATGCATCGCTTTCGACTTCGGTTTCAGGCGGTTTCGCATTTGTTTCTATCGGACAACCGACTTGATCTCGGGCTGCCTGAAGATGGGTCCCTAAAAGCGCATCTGCTCGGGCCTTCATATGGCCTGCCGGCTGATCCTTGACAAATTGGCCGATGATGGCGGCCGCCCGCATCTTTTTTTCATCGATGTGTTCAGAACGCGCCATCGCGGTGATACTCTCCAAACAGGGGATGCAGCCCGAAGCCACGGCCGAGCCTAAAGCAACAAGTAATTGTGTTTCGCTACTTAAGCCATTGGTAAAAGGTTTCATGTTGATTTCTCCTTCCAAACGGGTCCCCGATTTCTTAGAAACAAAATCTAAGTTTCTGAAACCCGTTTAAGCTGTGAATCATGAATAAGGGTTTAGTTTTGTCAGATTGTACGACATGGCGCAGATAAAGGGTATTCAGTGCTATAGATCCGCATCACTCCGTCACTCTATCACTCCACTTCGTATTTTAAGGTTTCCGCGCCTCAATTGTGGCCGAGGTTACATAACCTTCCAGATTCCGCCCCGGAAACCACTCCCGGATACTATCACGGCTCTGCGTCATGGGCTGGATTCTAATATCCTTGAAACCGGCCTCCGCAAGCATTATTTCGAGATCTTCAATCTTTTCCGTGCCTCCGACACAGCCGGATATCAGTGATAGATCGTTTTTGATTTCAGCCGGCAGAGTCTGCAAAGCCACGACATCCAAAATTGCCAGGCGGCCGCCGGGCTTGAGCACCCGCATGGCTTCCCGAAAGACATTTATTTTTTCAGGAGAAAGATTGATTACGCAGTTGGAGATAATCACATTTACGCTGTCATCGGCAACCGGCAGGTGCTCGATCTCCCCTAACCGGAACTCTACATTGTTGGCGCCCAGCTTGGCGGCATTTTGGCGGGCTTTGCTGACCATGTCGGCTGTCATGTCCACACCCAAAACGCGGCCGGATTTTCCGACCGACTTTGCCGCCAGAAAGCAATCAAAACCGCCACCGCTGCCCAGATCCAGAACTGTTTCGCCTTTCTTCAAAGAAGCGATTGCCTGGGGATTGCCACAACCCAGTCCCATGTTGGCGCCTTCAGGGGCACTGTCTAGCTGCTCTTGAGTATACCCGCAAGCCTGTGACATTTTTTGGATGGACAGCAAGCTGGTGCCGCAGCAGGATGAAAGGGCACTGCAGCCGCAATCGGACGTTTTTTGTTTGGCAATTTGGCCGTATCGGCGTCTGACTGCCTGGTGAATTCCATCTGAATTTTTCGTTTTCATTTTCTTTATCCCCCATGTTTTTATATTTCGACAACTATCGAACTATTTGTCTAAAAAAATTTTTTGCCCTGTTAAAACGAAAAAAAATATTTCAGTTCCTCCAATATTTCCGGATCCACCCAGCACTCGATGTTCTGCCCCCTGCGCTGGGTTTTAATCAATCCCGCCTGCCGTAACTCTTTAATATGATGAGAAACTGTGGATGGAACGATATTCAGATCCTTGCCGATATCACCCACGCAGGCTGTGTCATCAGGCTCATAGACACCGACGGTACCCGGCTTACAGCAGGTAGCCAGACTAAAGAAAATTTTTAGCCGGTTGGGGTTGGACAACGCCTTGAAGATGGTGGCGTAGCGCTTAAATTTGTTTTCATAATTCGACATATGCCGAATTATAAAATAAATAAAGTTTTTGTCAATAACTTTTTCAATTTTTTTTAATTGCGCAGGATTTCAAGCAGCTGCCGCTCTTTGCGTTTGCCGTTAATATACTGGTATATCGACATCGGCAGGCAAATGAAGGTAAAACCAATTGAAAAAACCAGGCCCCAGAATGAGGACAGGACGGCCTTGGCGATTTTGCTGCCCGGGCCAACATAGGCAGGTTGAACCAAAATAAAGGCAATTATCAGAAATGTCAGACCGATGCCCAGAAGTCTGTTCATATTCATAATCCCCCCTGAAGAATAACTTCTCCAGAAAAGGAGCAAAAAGCATACCATCGAAACACAGCAAAAATTTTATTAGTGAATACAGGGAGATATGTAATTTAAAAATTTGGGGAAGGGCCTAAAGTTACAAATATTGTCAGCAAAGACAGCGATAAATGTCAGCCATCATTTTTTTAGGGCGTTTATCTCAGGCTGCTTTCATGGTCCAGCAGCCATTGTTTGCGCCAGAGACCGCCACCGAATCCAACCAGCTTGCCATCGCTGCCGATCACGCGGTGACAGGGAACTATCAGCGGCACCGGGTTTTTATTATTTGCGTTGCCGACCGCTCGATAAGCTTTGGGACGGTCGATGGCGCGGGCTATATCACCGTAAGAGGCGGTCTGGCCAAAGGGAATTTTTTGCAGCTGCCGCCAGACGGCTTTTTGAAAATCGGTTCCTACCAGCAATAGCGGCAGGTCGAATTTTTGGCGTCGGCCTTTGAAGTATTCTTCCAACTGCTGCAGGCATTCCGTCATGCTTGCCGGCAGCTTATTATCGGTCACCAGCGGGTCTGTATTGAACCTGATCGTCACAATGCCTTCGTCGGTCCCGACAATTTCAAAAGGTCCAATTTCAGACCAATAGCATGCGGTGTATGTTAGCACGATAATCTCCTTTCAAACATGGCATGGTCCACTTTTAGAATGTGATTCACGCAAACCCGCATCGCTGAATACCTTCAGCTCATTGCAAAGTTGTGAAGCCCCTCTCATGCGGGGCCTCGCCTTGCTTGCATGGCGGGCGTGAGCCGCGAAGTTGCGAAGAATAATGATTTGAGTATCAAGAAAAGCGTTTTGGCCGTTTTGTGAGATGATTTTACCTTCATACCCTTTCGGTGTAGGACAACAGGTGGCGTCCCAGGGTTGAAGGAAAGTGTGAATAGGGCTAAGAATAGGGCTAAAAGGCTACCTCTCTGAAAATTAAGATGACGATCGTTCCGAAAATACCGAAGCGATGCCTCGTATTGATGCTTTACGGGATTAAGGAGAGTCTTGAATCGTCTCCTGCTTCATCATATTTCGCTACTGTTTTGCTGTTACGCTAAAAATTCCTTTACCTCCTTAGGATCCATACCCAGAATTCCGAGATCATCAACCGTTAACCCTTCCTTTAAATAGTCCACTCCCAGCATAATTGAAGCAATCTGAATGATAGCATCTGTTGTGGGTGTGGGCACACCCCATGCGCGGCCTATCAATGTCCAGGGCACCAGACCAAAGGGTAAATCCTCGTTAATGTACCGCGTATCGACTGAGGTCGGCGCCGGAAAAGCTCGATGGCTGTGAATAGGGCTTTGTCTGAGGGTTTCAGATAAGGTTTTTTTGCCCAACGAATAAGTGGCATAAAGCGCTTTAAAGGAATCTTTAATCGGAATACCATCATTACTGATCAGTTTGAGCACTGCCAGGCGCTCAGCGTCCATCGATACCATAATTTTAGCGACCGATTCGGTGGCACCATCCGCATACAGATTCCAGCCTTCACCACCGGTTGCTTCAATCCGCCCGGCATTAAACAATACCATGGGCGGATGAACAATGGGATTTAAATTGTTCAAACTGGCGGACCAAGCATTTTCAGCGGCAACAAATTGTGGAAATACAGGTTTGATTTTTTTCAGAAACTCAGCTGTCTGGCTAGCCGGCAGAGCAGCAGTCGGAAGTTTACTTTTCAAACCAATGCAGGCAACCACCCCCGGCTCTGGAGCCCGGGTGGCATATAAAAGCGAAGTGGTCTCAACTGGCGTTACCCGGGTTGTCACCCCGGCTTCCTTCATCCATTTATGAAATCGCAGTGCGCCAAAATTGGAAGTGAACAGGATGAATTGCCCATCTATGAAGTCGTTCGCCAGTGCTTTACTGAAAGGTTCATGGGCATGGGCTGATCCGCCGATGATGATGATGTCAACACCTTTAATGGCTGCTTTCAGATCGGTGGTGATCATATTGAGTTCGGCAAAACCGTTTCCGGCATCGCCGGATATCTCAATGCCGCCTTTTCTTTCAATTACGCGAAGATTGGATTCAAACTCGGGCATTTCGGCAAGGTTAACCGAGTACCCCTTCAACGAAATATCAGCCGCAAACGTTTGCCCCGAGTTACCTGTTCCCAAAACAGCGAATTTGGGACTACCTGAAGGTTTTGGCATTTCCTGTCTCCTTAAATTCTTTGTTTGGCATGGTATTCAGGACTCATTTGAGAGTGAGATAATCGACAGTGTAATTTTTGAGTTTTTCTTCGTCTATAGTAACGCCCAGCCCACTGACCGAGGGGACGGTCACGACAGCGTCAGATATGTTCTGGCCAAAGTTAGTGATATCATCAGACATCCTGAGCACGGAACCATAGGCATGTCCTAAATCTATTAGATTTGCAAGCGTACATCCCAGCTGTAGTGATGCCGCCTGGGAGATGCCGAACTCCAGCATACTGTTCATCAGGCATTGAAGCCCAAAACCATCGGCCATCTGGGCAATCTGCCTGGATTTGTCCAAGCCGCCGTTTTTAGATATTTTGATGCTAAAAACGTCCACCGCTTTTTCTCGAATAAGCGAAGCCGCATCGCTTACGGTGGTTACGCTTTCGTCGGCACTCAAAAGGAAGGGTGCGTGTTCGTGAATGCGCTTAAGCCCCTCCATGTCCCCGCGCTTTATGGGCTGTTCAATCAAATCGGGTTGGTAGTCTTGGATTCCATCAATAAACTCAATGGCTTCAGCTACCTTCCAGCCCTGGTTGGCATCAACGATAATGCTGATCTCGTTGCCGAACTGCTCCTTTACCGCGACCACACGTTTGATTTCATCTGCAATGGGAAGCGCTCCCATCTTGATCATAAAACAGCGGCAGCCTGTTTCCATTTGCGCTTGGATGACAGCAATGGTCTCCTCGGGCGTTCCGCTGCCGACTCCAAAAAGAAGCGGTAGCTTGTTGTGTCGCCGCCCGCCTAACAGCGTATGAACCGGAAAATCGTTGGCCTTGCCGATAATGTCATAAAGCGCCATGTTGACAGCACCTCTTGCCGTTAGATTTCCATCTACAACATTATCGAGCGACGACTCCACCATAGCGATCCGTTTGGGATCCTGGCCTATCAGATGGGGAGCAATCACATCCCGGGTGACAGCCATCATGGATGCTGGCGTCTCATCGGTGAATGGGCTCATGGGGTCAGCTTCGCCGAGACCGACGATGCCTTCATCTGTAAAAACCCTGATGATGACTGCGTGAGCTTCATGCAGGGTACCATAAGTCTTGGACAGCTTGTAGGGTTGAGCGAAAGGGATGGATATGTGGGACAATTGTATATGTGTAATTTTCATATTTGGATTCCTTCGCAAATAAGGTCAGGAGGGCAGGTCGTATTTTGCGAGTGATATAAGCTTCCATCCTGCTTACCAAGGGGAGAACCAGCGGTACCTACTTGACTGCAACGACCGGGCAGGGCGCCATCAATATGATATACTGCGCGTTGGACCCGAATATGAGCTTCCCTACTTTTGATCTTCTTTTTACCCCCACAATGATTTCATCAATTTCTCTATCCTTTACAAATTGAACCAGATCTTCGCCAGGAGTTATCGAACTCACGATGGCCTCGGTCTTGCATACAATCCCTTCGTCCCTGAAAGACCGCCTAATTGTATCAAGCTCCTGTTCGGCCTTTTTAATATCTTCCCGTTTCATTTCACGGCTTTGGGCCAATGATCTTACCACATATACTTTTGCACCAAAGGCTCTGGCGTGTTTCTTTGCCAGCTTTAACGCCTCTTTGGCAACATTGGATTGATCATATCCCACCATAATCTTCATTTGAACCTCCTATCTAGTCCATAAAATGTCAAAAGATTCCCCGTAATAGAAGTATTTTTTTTCTGCATTTGCAAACTAAAAAGAACGCATACCGCTCACCTCAACTTTAAGGACAAACCATCCTCCAGAGGCTTGCAACAAACTATGCGGTCAGAGAAACGATCTCTTCTGGCGTTTTATCGGCGATTCCCAGCTTCTCAAGATTCGTGCCCGTCGAAACATAGTCCATGTTGTGAAGCCACGAAGTCAGCCGAACGGTCAATTCGATAATAGGCGTTTGCACTTCTGCTTTTTCTGCCAATTGCATGGCGGGAACATTCAGACCCGGAACATCTTCCGTCAGATAACGACTTCGCACATGGTGACCGATGACATCTGTGTAAGGGCTTTGCGGACTATTCACATACTCATAATAGGTTTTTGCGTCATTTTCGCCGTAATACATTTTCAGCTGTTCGAGCGTCGACATGAGCTCCAACCTAAAAGCATTGCCAATCGCAAGGCGTTCTTCATCCATATGCATCATCTTTTCAGAGATCAGGGGGGTTATACCGTCCATGTAGTGACGAAAGGTTTCCGGATTGTTTTCGATGCTGCCATAATTTAGGAGCACCGGAAGCGGATGGATGGTCTGATTGGGGTTATCCAGATCGACTTCCAGCAAATTTTTGCCGGGGAAGAAATTGACATGGCCCGCAAAAATATCATTCATAATGTCGACGGCTTCCGGGTTGTCGCCGCCGGGAGAGGTGGCAATTTTCAGGTGGGATTTTTTCTTATAGATCATTACGGTATTGTATGTGCTAATCCGACATGCGTATGGAAGTGAGACCGTTTCAGATATGGTAATGCTTCGCTCGATCCCGCGATCAGACATCATCTTCTTTAACAGCAAACCGCCGTAATTTCCGGGCACAATCATAACATGCTGGCCGTCCATGAGGTGCGGAATCAACTTTTCAAATATGGGTTTATGCGCAAAAGAAGGGACAACGATTAAAATAACATTGGTGTCTTTTACAGCCTCTTCAATAGCCATAGTAGCGCCGCTGAGTTTGCCGCCGGCTCTGATGTCTCCGTCTAAAAACATCTCTTTTTCTTGCTTGATTTTCAAAAAATCCACTGTCTGTTCAAGAGGCTCATACATCATGACAGGATAGCCTTTTTCAGCAATCTGCCCGCAAACGGCTCTGCCACCATGTCCACTGCCCAACACGGCGTATGTTAATTTTTTATTCATTTCAAATTCTTCCGTTTAATGTTATCGATAAGCGTTTAGCCACCGTTTAAACCTCAAATGCTTTTCCTGGGCCTTGGAACTTTGGTGACTGAACGTTAACTTAAAAAAGAATTTATAAACTGCAGTTTCAGTAAAGATGGCATGCGACGGCGTGCCCTGGCTTTATTTCTTTAAGGGGGGGTTCAGTACCCCTGCATACGTCCATCACCTGTAAGCATCGCGTCTGGAAACGGCAGCCGGGCGGCGGGTCAATGGGTTGGGCAACTTCGCCTTTAATTTCAGGGATGGGCCTGGTATAAGCGGGGTCGGGGATCGGGACCGCGGCTATGAGGGCCTGTGCATAGGGATGAAGGGGCTCGGTGATCACTTCCTTGGTGATGCCCAGTTCCATAATCCTGCCCAGATACATGATCATTAACCGCTCTGAGATGTTGGACAGAATGGAAAGATCGTGGGAAACGTAGATACATGAAAAGTTCATTCGTTCGGACAGGTCCCGGATGAGGTCCAGTATTCCGGCCCGAATGGAAACATCCAGCATCGACAAGGGCTCATCAGCAATAACCAGATTTGGCTCCAGAACCAGAGCCTGGGCGATACCCACTCGCTGTCTTTCCCCGCCGCTCATCTGATGGGGATAGCGGTTTTTATACTCGTCAGGTTCTAATCCGGCCATCGAGATCGTTTCCAGGGTTCTCTCGCGAACCTCCGCTTTATTTTTATCGGTAAGCGCCCTTAGCGGCTCGGCCACGAGATCGAAAACCGTATACCTCGGGTTAAGCGACTCATAGGGATCTTGAAAAATGAGCTGAACTTCGCGGCGATATTTGCGCAGCTCTTCTTTCGACATCTCGGAGATGTCGTTTTCTTTGTAGCGGATGGTGCCGCCGGTCGGTTCCCGAAGTTTGGCGATAGCCAGGCAGCAGGTGGACTTACCGCAGCCTGACTCTCCAGCCAGGCCCAAAATTTCGCCGGGCTCCAGGGAAAAGCTCATGCCATCGACGGCCTTGATGATTCTGGGTTTCTTGCCGCCAACCAGTTTAGCCAAAAAGGTGGGTTCGAGATAGAAATACTGTTTTAAGTCGCTGACGTCAAGGATTGCCATGTCTTCTTGTCTCCCGCTAGTTTGCGAAATTCTTCTACATGATCGGTACGAATGCAATGCACGAAGTGCCCCGGTCTTATCTCCAGATCCGGCGGCCTTTCCTTTTCACACTCCGGAATAACAAAGGGACACCGGAATGCAAAGAGGCACCCGGGAAGGTCCCCCAGC